>JBBQUE010000781.1:0-2120 GCA_038212805.1 Bryobacterales bacterium
ACTAGAGATTGAGGGGCAGGGGATTGCCGCCGTGTGCCCGCTGCCTGGGGCGTAACTACCGGGAGATTCTGTAGCTGGTCACGCTTCCCCACAAACCCGTGGCTTGCAGGACCCAAACCGCTACCGCGATTACGACGACTACGTTCAGAATCGTTTTGATCGCGCTTTGCATTGGAATATATGTGTTGATCAGCCAGAGAAGTACGCCCACGACGATCAGCACCAGAACAATTGTGATGAGAGGCATTCGACAACTCCTATCTCCCTATCCAAGGTGCACTTTGTTCGCCAATGGGTGAATTCACACAGCGCTAACTACCGGCCTATTAATTGCGCTAACCTTCGACAGTTAACTACAACGAATATTGCCATTTGTTCGCAAGACGTTTACTTTTCAACAATGAGCGCTTGGTCCCTTCTTAGCATGTTTTCATCTGATCTCGCCATCGATCTGGGTACCGCGAATACCTTGGTGTACGCCACCGGCAAGGGGATAGTGGTTGACGAACCTTCGATCGTCGCGTTTAACAAGAAGACGGGGAACGTCGAAGGAGTGGGGACAGAGGCCAAGAACATGCTCGGCCGTACACCCGGCCATATGGTGTCCATTCAGCCTCTACGGGACGGCGTCATAGCCGATTTTGACGCGGCTGAGCATATGTTGCACAGCTTCATCCATAAGGCGCACGGCAGGAAACGACTGGTGCACCCTCGCATCATCATCGGAGTCCCCAGCGAAACCACGGACGTGGAAAAACGAGCCGTGCTGGAGGCGGCCTATCGGGCTGACGCCAGTGAAGTACATCTGGTGGATCAAGCCATGGTGGCGGCCATCGGCGCCGGCTTACCGGTGACTGAACCGACAGGCAATATGGTCGTCGATATAGGCGGCGGCACCACCGATATTGCGATCATCTCGCTTTCGGGCATCGTCTATTCACACTCGCTGCGCGTTGCGGGCAATCTCCTGGATCAGAAAATTATCGAGCACATCAGGAGACAGCGGGATCTGGTAATTGGGGAGCGCACCGCGGAAGCAATCAAGATGGAAGTCGGTTCCGCCTATCCTCTCGACCGCCCCATGAGCATGGAAGTGAAAGGCCGCGATGTGCTGGCCGGTATCCCCAGGGCCATTACCGTCACCGACGAGGAAATCCGGCAAGCCCTGTCCGGATGTATCTCATCAGTGATCCAGGCGATCCGGATCGCGCTCGAGCGCACGCCTCCGGAACTGAGCGCCGATATCAGCGATCGGGGAATGGTGCTGACCGGGGGCGGCGCGCTATTGAGAAATCTCGATAAGCGTATACGCCAGGAAACCGGTCTTCCCGTCTCGATAGCCGAAAACCCGCTGACTTCGGTCGTCATGGGCACGGCCAGGATGCTGGACAACTTTACCCTTCTGCGAAAAATCTCGGTGTCCAGGCTGAACTAGCCATCACCTCCGGCCGCCGACGGAATTTATGGCGCGCGGCTGCGGATCTCCTGCAGGGTCAGCGCGGCCTGACGGCGCACCCGGTCGGGCATTCCGGCCACGCCGCGGGCGTAGCGTTGGACATCGTCAAGGTCCTGCTTCTGCCCGACGCGCAACAGACCTCGCAAAGCCTCCCATGCGTGTTCTTTGTCGGCGGAAAGTTCGACCAGAGGCTCACCGGCTCGCACCTCTGCGCCATCCCGCTGCTTGAGCCACAGCACTTCGCCGGGAATTGGAGATCGGACCTCTTCCGTGCCGATGCGCCCGACGAGCGTCCCGGGATTTACATACTCGCCGGTCTTGAGCCGGTACTTTACGGCCCCCGCCACGGGCGCGGCGATGGTGTACGAATGCAGCATGGCCAGCAACTCGGTGCGCCCCGCCGGGTCTCCAAAGTTGGTCAGTGAAAGGGCCGCATTGCGCCGCACCATCGGAGCGGAATCGACCAGCAGCTTTCGCAGCGCTTCATGAAAAGCTTGATAGGTATGGTCTTGGCCCATGAGCCATGCGTCGGTTTGCCGCAATTCGAGACTGGGATTTTCCGAAAGTTCGACCACTTTCGGGTACCACTGCCGCACGCGAGTGTCGCCGCGGCTGATATGTTCGCCCATCTGCACCAGGGCGTGCTGCGCCTTGCGCGGCTTGG
>JBBQUE010000782.1:0-2117 GCA_038212805.1 Bryobacterales bacterium
CTGCACGAACATGGTGTGGCTGCTGGGGCGGACGCAGACCAATAACGCCAGCGATTACGAGGCCGTCCGGAAGATTCAGCAAGGCTACTGGGTGATGCCGCTGAGCCAATATCCGGAGCCTCGGCCGGGCATTACCGCGCGCCAGCCAGACGCGCCCTCCGCCAGCATGCCTCCCATAATGGTGGATAAGCTTACGCCGGTGGAGTTCTTCAGCACCCCGCGGATGCCACTCTTGCCACTCTTATCATGGAGTTAGAGAGACTGGGGAAGCCAGAATCGCAGGCTTTCGAAGAAGGGATGTCGGCGGGGGCGGCGCGGGTATCGGCGGCGCTACCACCGGAAGACGCGGCCTATCTCAGTTGCCAGCAGGATGTTGAGGGTAAACCGAAGGACGGCAGCCGCCACTACCGCTTAGTCGGTGACGTTGTATGGACCGGATGGCTACTTTGTGAAGAGTCCGATCCAACGCTTCGCGATCGGGGGGCGCGATCCAGGCTCCCAGCACCGAAAAGACAATTCAACCTAACGCTTCGCATGTATCGGCCCAAAGAGCAGGGGCTTCAGGGGCAAGGGATACCTCCCGGCGTTACGCCAATTCACTGAATGTCGATGGGAACCTCGATTTCGATGGTCTTGGGTGGAAGGCATTCCTTTTCGTTACAGGCTTGGTAGCGGAGTTTGCCGCGGAGCTTGGCAGCTCCGGAAGGCGCAATTGGGGGTACCTTGAACTTCGTTTCAATCACAAAGGTGCCGGTGTAGACCGAGACGGGCTTAGAGGAAAACGCGAAGTTCTCCTGTTGCGGTTTGGGATAGATCACTTGGTCCGCGGTGACTGGCCCGGGGATCCAGGTGAGCTTCAGCGGTATCAGATAATCGTCGGCCGGGGTGTTGCTATTGCAGTGGTACCCCGCTTTCAGGTGCAGCGGAATCTTCTGGATAAACTCTGAGCCGCGTTTGGCCGTGGCCGGCTCGATCTGGCCCAGCGTGAGCGCGCCGCTACCTTGGGCTAATAAACCAGGCGGGCAGGATGCCAGCAGAAGGCAGCCGGCCAGCGCGGGGCGCAGCGAGTAAGCTATTGATTTCATTCTGGAATCCATCTTTCCCTGTCTCTAGGCCAATGTGGACTTTGGCTATTCTTCCGGTCCGGTCAATCAAAAACGTGGTGGGAAGGGCGTCCAGGCCACCGTAGAGCTGGCCAACCTGCTCATTCCCCAGAGCTACCCGGTAATTCACTTTGTGCTCTTCCAGGTAAGGCTTCACCGCTGTCCAGCCATCTTCGTCCATGGAAACGCCCAGGACCGCGAACCCCTTATCCTTATAAGCTTGCTCGAACTCCATGAACCACGGGATTTCAATTTTGCAGGGACCGCACCAGGTGGCCCAGAAATCCAGCAGGACCACTTTGCCTTTGTAGTCAGAAAGCTTGACGCTGGCACCGCTGGCATCTTTGAGCGAGAAATCGGGTGCTACTTTCCGTTCGTTCGCGGATTTGACTGCTGCCTTGACTGACGTGGGGGCGGAGGAACAGGCCAAGCCCAAACAGGCCAGCGTAAGTGCCGCCGCAAAAACGAAGCCATTCAGGGATGGGCGTAACGTAGAGGGTGATTTAGACAAAGCTGCGCTCCTTGATCATTATATAGATAACTTCCGGTGCCGAAAATATTCCGCAAACCAGCGGGCCCGCGCCGAAGAATACCGTTGGGCCAGGGTGGCCTCGGGATGTTCGGGCTGGCCGGAGTAGAACCAGGCTCCGGTATCACAGAAACTTTCGCAGATATATTCGCGGTACTTGCGAGACACGCTACTGGGCGCTTCCCCCAAGGTTTCCTTGATCCGCTGGGCTGACCAGCCTAGTTCTCCGCGCGCGCCGCGCTCCCGTTCGGATTCGATCAAACGGGTAAACGAGGCCCTGGCGGGATTGCCCAGGCGGCCCCAGGCGAAATGAAAAATCTCGTGAATCAGGATGCGCTTGAACTCAGCCGGGTCCGATTTGAGGGCGCTATCCATGATGAGGGTCCGGCGGCGGAGGTCGCAGGCAGCGTGGATTTCCACGCCGGCGGTTTTCGAAACCACCTCGCCTAAATGGGAATGCAGGTTCGGCTGGAAAGCCAGGACGA
>JBBQUE010000783.1:0-2112 GCA_038212805.1 Bryobacterales bacterium
ATAAGACGGACGATTACACCTTTATACGGCGAAACTCTCTTGACCTGACGGGCCGTATTCCCACGCCCGACCGCGTCAACGCCTTCGTGAGCGATCCGGCTTCCGATAAACGCGCGAAACTGATCGACGAGCTGCTTTCGGAGCCCGAATGGGTCGACAAATGGACCATGTATTTCGGGGATCTCTATCAAAACAATGCGTCGAACGTCACCGGTACGCAACGCCGCGCGGAGGGCCGGAATGCCTTCTACAAATACATTCATGATTCGCTGCTTTCGAATAAACCCTACAATACGATCGCCACGGAGCTGATTGCCGCGCAGGGCGGGAACAGTTTCGATCAGGCAAATGGCCAAATGAATTGGCTGGTTGGCGGTGTGGTGAGCGGCGGCCCCCAGCAGGATATTTTCGATCAGCAGACCACCAACGTCGCGGAACAAATGCTGGGCATCACTCACATGAATTGTCTGCTGTGCCATAACGGCCGCGGTCATTTGGATTCGCTCAACTTGTGGGCCAGCCAGACCACGCGCTACCAGGCTTGGCAGCTTTCCGCGTTCATGGCCCATACCTGGCCTGTACGCAAGAAGATTGTCGATCCCAACATGCCGCAAAATAACAACCTGTACTATTGGTCGCTCGATAAGTACACGGCTGATTACCAGTTGGGCAGCACGACCGGAAACCGTCCCGCGAGAGCATATGTCGGCAGCGGTACCAGCCAGATCAAGTCCGTTGCGCCTTCTTATATGTTCGGCGGCGCGAAGCCCAATCCTGGTGAAGATTACCGCGCGGCGCTGGCCCGCTTCGTCACCTCAGACCCGCAGTTCGCGCGCGCCACCGTGAATTACATGTGGGCCCAGTTCTTCGGGCGCGGTATAGTCGATCCGCCCGATCAGTTTGACCCTGCCCGGCTGGACGCGTCCAACCCGCCGCCCGCGCCGTGGACTTTGCAGCCCACCAATCCGGCTCTCCTCGAATCTCTGACCCGCCACTTTATCGCCAGTGGGTTCGATTTGAAGGCCTTGCAGCGCGAGATTGCGAACTCGGAAACGTACCAGCTCTCTTCTGCCTATACGGGGGAGTGGAATATCTCCTACGAGAAGTTTTTCGCGCGCAAATTCGTGCGTCGGTTGTGGTCGGAAGAGATTCACGATGCCATCACCCAGGCAACCAACATCATGCCGTCCTACACCATCAATGGGTTTACGAACGATTCCACAACCTACAGCGTGGTTTCCCCAGGTTTCGGTAAGGTCGCCTTCGCCATGCAACTGCCCGATGCGGTGGGAATGCCCGGCGGCACGGTCACCACTTTCCTAGACACGTTCCTGCGCGGAGACCGGGATGCAAACCCACGCCGGCAGGACGGCTCGATTCTTCAGGCCCTGAACATGATGAACGATCCTTTCATTGAAACCCGTGTGAAAGCAACGGCGATGAACGGGCTGCTGGCGAAAAATATCAGTCTGCCGAATCCCCAGTTGGTGAACACTCTTTATCTAAACGTGCTTTCCCGAAAGCCCACCGACGCGGAGATGAACACGGCGGTGCAAAAGCTGACTTCCACCGGCAACCGCACGGCGGCGGCGGAAGACTTGTTCTGGGCGCTGTTTAACAAGGTCGATTTCATTTTCAATTACTAAGGACACGGAACCATGGACAGCCAAAACAAATTCGACAAGCTGATTGAACGGTATCCGCACCCAACAAAATCGTTCTATGCCCGGCCGCATCTTTCGCGGCGGCATTTCTTTCAACTGGCCGGGGCGGGAGTGACCGCTTCTTTCCTTTCAAGCAAGCTTCCGGCGGCTCCGGTGATTTCCACTTCCGGCTCCTCGGTCATGAAAAACACGGCGAAGAATGTTGTTTTCATTCTGCTGGCGGGCGCGCCGAGCCATACCGATACGTTCGATCTGAAGATGATCGATGGCATTACGCCAACCAGCTTCAACCCAGCCACGGTCAATAACGTCTTTTGGCCCACCGGGTTGATGCCAAAGCTTGGTGCGCAGATGGGCGATATCGCCATCGTCCGGTCCATGCGAGCCTGGGCGCTGGTTCACGGCCTGGGGCAGAACTGGGTCCAGATCGGGCGCAATCCGGCGGCGG
>JBBQUE010000784.1:0-2108 GCA_038212805.1 Bryobacterales bacterium
AAAGGCAACGGCACGTTCGAGGAAAAGGCTCTGGAAACCGGAGTGGCCTTCTCGGACGATGGCAAGCCCTATGCCGGGATGGGGGTGGCCTTCGCGGATTACGATAACGATGGCAAACCCGATCTGCTGGTAACCAATCTGGCTCTGGATAAGTACGCGCTCTACCGCAACGAAGGCGGCCAGTTTACCTACGCCAGCCGCTCCACGGGCCTGGCCGCGCTCACGGCCAATAGTTCCGGCTGGGGCGTAGGCCTCTACGATTTCGATAACGACGGTTTCAAAGATCTGTTCGTGGCCCAAAGCCATGTGTTGGACAATGTGGAGAAGATCAACTCCGGGCTCCGCTACCTGCAGCCGCCCGCGCTGTTCTGGAATCGCGCCGGACAGTTTGAGCGCGCGGATCTGGGGTCCGTTCCACCCATGGCCGGCCGGGGCGTGGCTTTTGGAGATCTGAACGGGGATGGCTTTATGGACGCCGTGGTCTCGGTTCTGGGCGGAAAGCCATGGGTCTATTACGGCCGTCCGAATGCGAACCATTGGCTGATCGTCCAGCTTGAAGGCCAAGGTGCTCAGGGCGCTAAAGTCCGGGCGGGCAACCAGTGGGGGTACGCTTCTACCGCCGGAAGCTATCTTTCCGCCAGCGATGGCCGCGTACATTTTGGCCTGGGGGCAGCCCGTGAAGTGGACCTGGATATCCAGTGGCCCAGCGGCCGGAAGCTGCATGTTCCCCGGGTGGCGGCCGACCGCGTCATAGTGGTGAAGGAACCCGAATGATCCTCACCCTGACCCTGCTTTTCTTTCAGATCACGCCTGAAATCAGGCAGCACGTGGAAGCCGGCTTGGCCGCCAAACAAGCGGGCGATCTCAATACCGCGGCGCGGGAATTCCAGCGCGTCACCGAACTGGCTCCGAATCTGCCGGCGGCGTTTGTGAATCTGGGCGCGGTCTATTACGAAAAGCGCGACTACGCCCGCGCCGTCCCGCAGCTGGAGAAGGCGCTGAAGATGAATCCGGACCTGCCCGGAGCGCAGGCCATGCTGGGCGTTTCGCTCCTGGCGCAGGGCTACGCCAAGGATTCCATCCCGCACCTGGAGAAAGGGCAAGAGACCGGCACGCTGGGCATCGCGCTGCTGCAGGCGGATCGGCCGCGAGAGGCGGTTGACAAGCTGGAAGCGGCGCTCGAGAAGCGGCCGGGCGATGCCGATCTGCTGTATTACCTGGGCCAAGCGCATAACCGGCTCGCGAAGCAATCGTTCGAACTGGTTCTGCAAAACGAAGCCAACTCGCCGCGGGCTCATCAACTTCTGGGGGAAGCCAACCTCGAAACCGGCAACCGGGATGGGGCTAAAACCCACTTCAACGCCGCCCTGGCCGCCCGCCCGGACCTGCAGGGAGCGCACTACGCCCTAGGAGAAATTGCTTTGGCCGCGGGCGATTTCCCGGGTGCGGAGAAGGAATTCAGCCAGGAAGCCACCCGCTTCCCGGGTTCGGCGGCGGCCGCCTTCAAGCTTGGCTTCGTTTTTTCAAATCAGGGAAAAGCCCGCGAGGCTCTCGGCGCGCTGCGGCAGGCGGATGAACTTCAACCCGGTATGCCGGAGACGATACTGGAACTTGGCAAAGCCGAAGCCGCGACGGGCGATGCCGCGGGAGCCGAGAAGCATTTCACGCACGTGGTGGAACTGGAGCCGGATTCCAACCTGGCCGCCACCGCCCACTTCCAACTCGCCCAGATTTACCGCAAAGCCGGACGCGCGGCCGATGCCGACCGCGAGCTGAAGCGTTTCAAAAACATGCCAAAGCAGTAGTTATTTTTCATCTCCAAGCAACGCATTCAGTTCCGCAATCCGCCCATCCAGTTCCTTCCGTAACACGCCATACCGCTCCACGGCATCGCGCCCAATCTTCTGATCGGTGGCGTTGGTCAGCGTCATAAGATACGTTACATGAGTCTGCAATTCAGGCCTGCTATACCGAACGGCAGGCGTAATCAGGTGCGACGCCAGTTCGTCCAACTTGGCCGATGGCTTCGTTTTTTGCGCTGCCCGCACACGCGCCACGGTACGGTTCACATCGCTCAGCAACTGCCGGACTTTCATATTATGCTCGAA
>JBBQUE010000785.1:0-2093 GCA_038212805.1 Bryobacterales bacterium
ATTCATCGATAGGGCCATAGAGGTTTTGATCTGAAAACGGAACATACTCAAATCCGCGATTAAAAGGGTCGTCACAGCGCACCGTGGTCCAATTGATTCCCAACGCCGAATAGATGGTTGCTTCGATATCCTCCGGCTTCACGTAGCGGTTGCGCGACCAGCCAAAATCCACGGTATCCGATCCCGAGGCGTTGGTAGCGCCAATCACCTTGCCGCCGTGCACGCCGCCACCCGCGAAGATCACGGATTGCTGGTTCAGGTGGTCCCGCCCGCCGGCTGGAGTTACCGGTCCCACGGTTCTTCCAAACTCCCCGGCGATCACTACCAGCGTGGAACTCAGCAGCCCGGACGCGGAAAGATCGGCCAGCAGCGCACCCACTCCGCCATCTAACACGGGACACAGCGTAAACAGGTTGTTGCCCTTGGCATTCTGCGCGCCATAGATATCCTGATGCATATCCCAACCACCCAGCGTGATCTGGACAAAGCGCGTGCCCTGATCGGCCGCCAGCACCTGCTTCGCCACCAGGCAGGCGTTCCCAAAACCCGAACTCCCGTAGCGGGCGCTGTCCACGGTGGAATAAGAAAAGGCCTTCTGCACAGTCGGGTTGTACATGATCTGGCTGGCCGCGCTGTAGAATTCGTCGTAATCGTTCACGGGTGTGCCCAGCGGCGAATTCACGCGCAGCGGATCGTCGATCTGGTGCAGACGGCTCCACAAATCGTTGAACCGCGGCTGTCCCAAGGGGTTGGTGGTGTTGGGAATCCCCGTCGTGGCGGGGATCACCTTGAAGGGGGCGTACGCCGCGGGAAAATACCCGTTGCCCGGAGCGGTGGCCGAATTCAAAGCCAGAAACGTGGGGAAAACCTGCGAAGCCGTCCGGCTGGCAGCCTTCTCAATGGCCACCACGCTCCCGATATTCGGAGCTATGTCGCCCAAAGCGGCGGATGGATTGCGCCCAATCTGCGTCCAACGCTGCGCCAGGCTATGCACCAAAGCCCAAGCCTGCACGGACCGTACAATCGCGATATTGTTCAACTGCTTGCCCATGGAGGGCATCAGCCCCATGGGCCAGTTAATGCCACCGACCATGGTTGGATTCATGGCCGCCGGAGTCGTTCCATTCACTACTTTCAAATCGAACGTGTCGGTATGGCTGGGCGCGCCCGCCATCAGAATGAAGATACAGTTCTTGGCCTTGTTCTGGGGGGTAACCGCCTGGGCCACTTGCGTGCCGCACCCCAGCGCCTTCTCATTCATCAGGAAGGAACCGGCCACGCCTGCGCCTGCCAGTTGAAAGAACGCCCGCCGCGAAAGATGCGGACGCGCCAGGCTCCGGCCTGCAACCGGATACTTCGCCAATAGCTTATTGAATTGATCGAATCCGCTCATCTCCGCCTCCTAATAATTAAATGTGAAGTCCACTTTGTTGTACAGAGACCAAAGCAGGTTCTGCGCTTCCAGCGTCCGGCTGGATGCCGCTGCCAGATTCTTCAACGCCACCGCCAACTCCAGCCTATTCGGGTGCCGCGAGAGCACGTTCATGAACAGCGTGTCTACCAATTGCGCGTCCGGAAGACTCAAGCTGCTGGGCAGCAGCGCGCTGGCTGGCGTGGTGGGCGAAGTTCGATTCACCACAAACGAATCGTTCATCAGATTCAACGCCTGCAAAATCGAACCGTCATCCGAGCGTGGCTGATCGTCCCGGTTCCCGCGCAGGAATGCGTTCAGCAATCCCGTGATGTTGCCGTTGGGTCCATCCGGCAGACCCACGGTCTCGGGAAACTGCATGGCGTAGGAAATAGTCCCATACGTGGTCAGATTGTAAGCCGGCACGTACTTACTGGATACCGCCACCGCGTCGTGTACCTCTTCGGCCCACAAGCGCCGGACAAACTTCCGGGCGTACAGGCTGGCCCACGCGTCGTTCCATTGCCCGTCGTAGCGCGAGGAAAGCTGATACGCGGACGAGTTGACAATCTGGCGCGTCAGCCATCTCACGTCGTAGCCGTTAGCGATACCCGCCTTCGATAAATCCTCCAACTGGCGGGGGTTCGTAGGCTGCAAGGTCCATCCGGCGGGCGGCGGATTA
>JBBQUE010000786.1:0-2084 GCA_038212805.1 Bryobacterales bacterium
ATTGTAATATCGGACCCGAATGCGAAAACGAAGACGGCGCTGCCGGCGGCAACGCAGGACCGCATTCACTGCATTGCCGATGAGCTGGTGAAGCGCCTGCAACTGCTGTAGTCAGACGACGGGTTGACGGCGCCTTCCCTAGAGCCAGGCGGTCTGTTCTTGACCTTTGCGAAAGCAATCCGCACACTTCTTTGCGTTTCTTAGCGACTTGCCACCAGCTGAACTGGACCGCTGATGCCGGAAGAAAAAGGTTTGCTGATCGTGTACACCGGGCCCGGCAAGGGCAAGACCACCTGCGCGCTGGGCACCGCTTTCCGCGCCGTTGGCCAGGGGATGCGCGTTTTGATGGTGCAATTTATCAAGGGCTCATGGCACTACGGCGAGCTCGACGCTGCGAAAATGCTGGGCGACGACAAATTCGAGATTCGCCCGATGGGGCGGGGGTTCGTAAAAATTGGCGGAGCGGAGACCGATCCCGAAGACATCAAGCTGGCGCAGGAGTGCTGGCAAGCCGGTCGCGACGCAATCTACAGCGGGAAATACGACCTGGTGATCCTCGACGAAATCAACTACACCATCAGTTACAAAATGCTCGACCCCGGCGAAGTGGCGGAGGCTTTGAAAAATCGCCCGGAGCGCGTGCACGTGATCTGTACGGGAAGAAACGCCCACCCGCAACTGACCGAGTTGGCGGACATGGTTACCGAGATGCGCGAGGTGAAACACCCGTACACGAAGGGTATACTGGCGCAACGGGGAATCGACTACTAGGCGGCGCTTTTCTCTATGACCTGGTTCAAGCGCGACAAAAAAGCCATCGAACAGACCACCCCGCCCGAAGAGCGCCGGGTGCGTACCGAAGGGCTGTGGGTGAAGTGCGAATCATGCCGCACCATCGTTTTTCGTAAAGACCTGGAAGCCAACCTGTTTGTCTGCCCCAAGTGCCAGTTTCATTTCAAAATGAACGCTAAGAAGCGGCTGGAAATGCTGCTGGATGGAAGATATACGGAACACGACGCGGGCATGACCTCCACCGACCCGCTGAAGTTCACCGATACCAAGCCGTATGCCACGAGGTTGAAAGAAGCGCAGAAGAAATTGGGGATGAATGACGCGGTAATTACGGCTGAGGGCCAGCTCAACGGGCGGCCGGTGGTTTGCTGCGCGATGGAGTTTGGTTTCATCGGCGGGTCGATGGGTGCGGTGGTGGGGGAAAAGGTAACGCGCGGGATCGAGCTGGCGATCGAATCGCGGCAACCGTTTATCGCGGTGTCCTGCTCGGGCGGCGCGCGGATGATGGAAGGAACCATCAGCCTGATGCAGCTCGCGAAAGTTTCCGCGGCGCTGGCGAAACTGGATGACGAGAAGCTGCCGTATATTTCCCTGCTGACCGACCCGACCACCGGCGGGGTGACCGCCAGCTTCGCGATGCTGGGAGACCTGAATATCGCCGAGCCGGGGGCGCTGATCGGTTTTGCAGGGCCGAGGGTGATCGAACAAACCATCGGGCAGAAATTGCCGGAAGGATTTCAGCGCTCGGAATTTCTGCTGGAACACGGATTCCTGGACGCAATCGTTCCGCGAAAAGACCTGAAGTCCTTCATCAGCACTTCGCTGGATCTGCTGGTCGGCTGAATCGCGCGTCCCGCATGAATTACGCTGCCGCAGTGAACTACCTGCTCTCTCTTGGCAGGGAGCTGGCTGCGCCCACGCAGGCGGCCGCCGCAAAATTCAATCTTGAAAATATTGCGGTGCTGGATGAGCGGCTCGGTCATCCGAGCAGAACATATCCCTGCGCCCATATCGCGGGGACCAACGGCAAGGGCTCGACAGCGGCGTTTCTGGAATCCATCGTGCGCCACGCCGGTTTGCGCACCGGGCTCAACACTTCGCCGCACCTTGAACGAATCAACGAGCGCATCCGGGTGAATGGCGAAGAGATTGGCGACGAAGCTTTCGCCGGCGTGTTCACCCGCATTCACGAAACGATCGAGCAACTGCTCGCGGACGGAAAACTCCGCGCGCATCCTACCTATTTCGAGTGCGTAACGGCTATGGCGTTCGAACACTTCGCGCAGGAGCGC
>JBBQUE010000787.1:0-2079 GCA_038212805.1 Bryobacterales bacterium
GATATTGCCAATGCGAAGCCCAGCGATTTTGTGAAGGCGACGCAACGGGTCTACCGGACTTCTTCGCTCAAGGTCGGGGTGCTGCAGTAGGGGTGATTCGTCTGCACGGCGGTTCGGGGGGACGAAAATGCGCCCCTAGCAGCCCGTGGTGGAAGTCACTTCCTGACGGGCAGATGGCACCCCGGCTCTGTAACTTATTCATTCTACTGAACTGCCCGCGTGAGCAAGCGTCTTTTTTTGACTTTCACCACGGGCTGCTAGCCTAGTGCTAGTGACGAAGCCCACGAGCCTGTAAAACGGCCCATGGCGTAGGCGTGGCTGGAATATTTGTGGCCGCCCGGGACAGTTTATGAAACCTTCCCCGGCAAACTGCCGCAGAAGCCGGCGAATACGCGGTAGGCGGGTTCTGTCATGATCGTGGCCTCCACGCTACGCCCGCAATCCGGGAGAGCCTTGCCGCGCGTGATACCCGGGTGAGGCCGCACAGGCCATACTTGGAAACAGTCCGCCCCGGCTAGCCACCCAAAAACGCCAGCATCGTTGAACTGGCTAGGGCGTGGTTCGTAATAAACGCCGCCACATACGCCAGCAGGCTCATATAAGCGAACTGCAGCGCAGGCCACTTCCACCCGCCCGTCTCGCGCCGCACCACCGCAATGGTAGACATGCACTGCATCGCAAACGCAAAGAAGATCAGCAGCGCCACGGCCCCACCCGGAGTCAGATCGCTCCGCAAGGCATGCTGCAGCCCCTGCGATTGCGCCGTGCCCTCCATGCCGTAAATCGAACCCAACGTCCCGACAATCACCTCGCGCGCCGCCAGCGAACTGATCAGCCCGATCCCGATCTTCCAGTTAAAGCCCAGCGGCAGCAGCACCGGCTCCACCGCGTGCCCGATCATCCCCGCGAAGCTGTCCGTAATCGCCGGCGCTTTGCCATCGTGCACCGGCAAGTGCGCCAACACCCACAACACCACCGATACCGCCAGAATCACCGTTCCGGCGCGCACCAGGAAGATCTTTGCCCGGTCATACAGCCTGAGCCCCAGTGATTGCAAAGTGGGCCAGCGGTACGGCGGCATCTCCAGCATGAAGGTAGATTTAGCGCTCCGCAGAATCGACGACTTCAACATCCACGCCGTGGCAATCGCCGCCAAAAATCCGATCACGTACAGCCCCAGCAACACCGCCGCCTGCGTCCCCAAAAACGGTCCCAGCAGCGGCTTGTCATGAATAAACGCCGCAATCAGCAGCGTGTACGGAGTCAGCCGCGCCGAGCACGTCATCAGCGGCGCAATCATAATGGTCGCGATCCGGTCGCGCTTGTTCTCAATCGTGCGGGTCGCCATGATGGCCGGAACCGCGCACGCATACGCCGAAATCAAGGGAATGAAGCTCTTGCCCTGCAAACCAAACTTCGACATGGTGCGGTCCGCAATCAGCGCCGCGCGCGCCAGATATCCCGAATCTTCCAGAATTCCAATGAACAAGAACAGCAGCAGAATCTGCGGCAGGAACACAACTACGGATCCAACGCCGCTCCACACGCCCTCAATCAATAAGGACCGGAAAATGGAATCGGGTAGCATGCTGCTCACCCACGCGCCCGAATTCTGGACAGCTGCCGTAAGGGCGTCCATAATCGGCTTGGCCCCGGCAAAAATGGTCTGGAAAACGCCCACCACCACCGCCAGGAAGATCAGCGGTCCAATTACCGGATGCAGGAACACCGCATCCAACCTCCGCGTCCACAGCGGCGGTTCCGGCGCCTGATAATTCGAGTCGCTACCCACCTGTTGCGCCCACCGCCGGCACTTCGGAATATCCTGCAGCACCGGCAGTTCAATCTTGGCCGTCACCCGGGCCGAGTGCCCGTCCGCGGTTCCCTCAATAAACTGGCGAATTTTCTCCAGGCCCTGCGACTTCGCCGCGCTGATCAATGCCACAGGAGCGCCCAGCTGGCATGACAGCTCCGCAATATCCACGCTGCCGCCCCGCGCCGCCAGGTCGTCCGCCATGTTTAGTACTACCAGCGTCGGAAGCTTCAACGCCAGAATCGGAGCAGCCAGGAGTAGATGAC
>JBBQUE010000788.1:0-2073 GCA_038212805.1 Bryobacterales bacterium
TTTCGTTGATCACGGTACCCAGGGAAGACGACTCGGATTCAAGCAGCGGCGCGGTTGCCGTGACTTCCAACACCTCCGACAACTGGCCGATCTGGAGCGTGAGATCAAGCTTGGCCTGCTGGTTGATCTGCAGCGTTAACCCGCTCTGCAGTAGTTTGCGAAAGCCAGGCGCTTCCACGGTGATTGAATAATCGCCGGGAGGAAGCAGCGTGATGATGTAATTGCCCGCCGCGTCGCTGGTAGTTTCGCGGCCCAGATTGGTGGCGGTGTTCGTCGCCGTAACCTTGGCATTAGGAACGGATGCACCGCTTGAGTCAGCCACCACCCCACTGATTTCCGCCGAAGCAACTTGTGCTCCCGCTGGGAGAGTCATGGCGCAGAACACAGCGCATAATAATATCCATTTCGACAAGGAAATCCCCTCTTGTGAATCCAAATTCATCAGGTAGCAACAAAGCTGGCCTTGATTTTACCTTTTCATGACGCCGTCTGGGTAGGAAAGTTCGCGCACACCCGCCAGGCTGGCAGCCTCAAGCAGTGCGGGGCCCCAACCAAGAATCTTCGTTCGCTCTTCCGGAGTCAGTAACGCTGCCTGCAAACGCAACGGTTCGGCACTATTGGCCCAGAAGAAATCGCCATTGCCCAGCAGGCGCTCCGCTCCGCTTTGTCCGATGACCATATTCGATTCAGCTTGGCTGGAGGTACGGAAACAGACCCTTCCCGCCAGATTCGCCTTTAACGCACCGCCCACAATTTCGGGAGCGAGGTCCCGGGTGGCAATGATCAGGTGAATTCCAGCCGCGCGCGCTTTGGCTCCCAGGCGGCGGATACGATCCTCTATTTCCTTCTTCTCGCGGCGCGTGCCGAACAAATCGGAGTATTGATCGCAAACACAAACGATCCGCGGCTTGGCAGATTCAGCCCGGGCGTTGTAGGCTGCCAAATCGCTGACGCCAAGATGATCGAACCTCATATAGCGGTCTTCCATCTCCGCAATCAACCGGTCGAGCAGCGCTATGGCCGAGGTCTCGGGAGGGTAGACAAGGGCGTTCGAATCCAGGAGAAACGGGGAATACTTGAGTTCGCTGAATGTGGTCCGCTGGGGATCGATCAAAACTAGACGCAGGGTTTGCGGGTCATTCGAGGACAGCAGACCGGCGATCGCAAAACGAAGCCATTCCGACTTTCCGCTACCCGCGGCCCCAGCGACCAGGAGATGCGGAGTCTCGGCCAAATCCACCATGCGTAGCTGGCCGAAAAGGTCGACGCCTAAAGGGACCGTGATGGTACCGCGGTCCGCAGGCAACTGTGCACGGATCTTTGCAAACGAAATCACCTCACGGTCCGGCCGTTGCACATCCACAATAAGTTTGCCGCCAACCTTCTGGATCATGGGGGTATGCTGAAGCCCCAGACGCATCTGCAGATCGTCCGCGCGGTTAATTATCGACGAAACTTTCACTCCCTTCCCGGGCATGAGCGTATATCGGAGGAATGCGGGTCCAGCAATAGGGCTGCCGCGCATTTCGACCACGGGCCCATACGATTCCAGCGCTTTGATCAACTCCTGGCCAAGCGACCCATGTTCCGGGAGGGGCGCAGGGGGCGCCAGCAAAAGTTCCGATTGCGATTGCCCCGGCAGGACGCCGGCCATCCGGCCGATCAGAGCCCGGAGCAGCCCTTGGGCGGCAACTAGCTTTTCGCCCTCGAACAGGCGTTCCTCACGATCGGGCAGGAATGCGACGGATGCCATGGAACTGGCGGCTGACTCCTCTATATACCCAGCCGAGGCGAGCAGGAAATGATACAGGCAGGCTTGTGCAACATCCGCTTCGGGGGTCGTTCGGCCCACCCGGTACTCAACTACGCACCACTGGCCGGTTCGCGGATTGCGCCATGCGGCATCGGGAATCCCGGTGATCTGGACCGGCCGGGTCCACTCCGGTTCGCGGAAGGTCCACGTGACAGGTTGTTCCACGACATAGGCTCTGCTTCCCGTCCAGGTTTGCGTGGACCGGTCAAATCCCAGCATTTTCGAGCGATAGGCGGATTCCAGCAGCAAAGCCACCCAAT
>JBBQUE010000789.1:0-2072 GCA_038212805.1 Bryobacterales bacterium
TGGCGCTGATCGCCGCGTCCGCCTTTGGCCAGCAGGTCGGCCGGCCGCTCCCGGCCTGGTCGGCGGGCATGCTGGACATTCACCAGATCAATACAGGCCGGGGCAATGCGGCGTTCCTGGTCTTCCCGGATGGCACAACCGTGCTGTTCGATGCGGGCGATGGCGCAAATCTTCCGCCGCGCGGCACAGCGCCGAAGCCCGACGCGACGCGGCCCCCAGGCGAGTGGATCGCCCGCTACATTCGCCAGATGCTGCCGCCTGGCGCACCCGCTGTTCTTGACTACGGCTACCTGACGCACTTCCATTCCGATCACATGGACGCAGTCCCGGATGTGGGCAGACAGATCCCCATAAAGAAAATGCTGGATCGCGGCTGGCCGGACTACAACTATCCCGCCCGGCTTAACGGATCTGTCATTTAACAAGTACCCGGCGTTTCCGGAGGAACAACGGAAGAGCGCCGGCATGCAGGTGGAGCGCATGCAGCCGGGGCGGAACGATTTCGAGGTTCGCAACATCGCTGCCAATGGCAAGGTCTGGACCGGTGTCGGCACCAATACCCGCAACTACCATCCCCGCATTTCCCCGCATACAGGACCTGAAACGGGAAGAGTATCCCACTGAGAATATGTGCTCACTCGTAATGCGCATCAGTTACGGCAAGTTCGATTTCTACAGTGGCGGCGCTATCCCGGGCGTCCACCGCGACGGCGCGCCGCTCTGGCATGACATGGAAACGCCGGTGGCGCAGGTGGTTGGCCCGGTGGAGGTGAGCGTGCTCAATCACCATGGCAACCGGGTCACGATGTGCTGGACCGGATGTACTCAGAACGAATCTATCCCGGCCAACAGGGGCACATCGTGGTGCGCATCGACCCGGGTGGCGATACCTTCCGCGTGATCATTCTGGACGACTCGGCAGAGACGTTTCGCGTCACAGCGGTTCACGGACCCTGTCAATCGCGCTAAAGATATAATCGGGGTCAACGATAAGCAACGATAAGCAACGATAAAGATATGCGTGTTGCCCTTTTCCTGGTTGCGTCACTCCCTCTGTTGGCGCAGTCAGATACCGAATTCTTCGAGAAGCGTATCCGGCCGGTTTTCGCAGAACGCTGCGAGAGCTGTCACGCTGCTTCACCAAAGGCGGGACTGAGCGTCACTTCGCGGGAAGGCCTGTTGAAGGGCGGCGATTCGGGACCGGCCATCGTGCCTGGCAAACCAGACGAGAGCCGTCTGCTGCAGGCGATTAGTTATCGGGATAAGAATCTGCAGATGCCGCCCACCGGCAAGCTGCCGGACGAGGTGATTGCGGACTTCCGCCAGTGGATCGCGTCCGGTGCAATTGATCCCCGAACAACCGAACCCATTCGGCCACTGGCAAAAGGAATCAACTGGGAACAGGCGCGGAAATTCCGGGCCTTTCAGCCGCTGGCGCAGGCAGCAGGATCTATCGACGCCATCCTGAAGCCAAAAGGCAAACCGGCCCCCGATAACGTCTGGCTGCGGCGGGTTACCTACGATCTGACCGGTCTGCCGCCCACGCCCGAAGCGCTGGGGGCATTCCTGAAAAAGCCGGATAAGGCCGCCGCTATTGACCGCCTGCTGGCCGGTCCGCAGTATGGCGAACGCTGGGCGCGCCACTGGCTGGACCTGGTACGCTACGCGGAAACCAACGGCCATGAGTATGACAACGATAAAAACGACGCCTGGCGCTACCGCGACTATGTGATTCGCGCTATCAACGACGATCTTCCGTATACACAGTTCGTTCGCGAACATGTCGCGGGCGATCTGCTGAAGCCGCGGTTGTCGAAGGACGGATCATACCTGGAGTCGCCGCTGGCGACTACATCCTGGTGGTTCGGCGAGATTCTCAACAGCGCCACCGACTCAGTGAAATCCCGCGCCGACCAGGTGGACAATCAGATCGATGTTTTCACGAAATCGTTTCTCGGTTTGACGGTCGCGTGCGCCCGATGCCATGACCACAAGTTCGACCCCATCCCGACGGCCGATTACTATGCGCTGGCCGGCGTGATGCACTCCACGCGGGTTCGGGAGGCCGTCAT
>JBBQUE010000790.1:0-2069 GCA_038212805.1 Bryobacterales bacterium
GATGGGTCGAAGGCGGAGGATCGCGCCTTCCACGGCAGCATCCTCCACGCTGTGTCCACGGGCGCGCAGTTGATTTATATATTCGACCATAATGACGCCGGTCTGCACCGAAACGCCAAAGAGCGCGAGGAATCCGACGCCTGACGAGACGCTGAAATTGGTGCCCGTGATCCACAGGGCCAACAGACCACCTAACGGGGCCATGGCAATGTTGGCGAGCATCATGGAAGCCCACTTGAACGATTTGAACATCGTGTACAAAATGATGAAGATGATCAAAATGGTGATGGGCAGCACGATCATGAGACGCCGAGACGATCTCTTCTGGCTCTCGTACTCGCCAGCCCAATCGATGTGATAGCCAACCGGCAACTTGATCTGCTTGGTGACCTTGGCAAGAGCTTCTTCGACGGTGCTGCCAAGGTCACGGCCGCGAACGCTGTACTTAATCGCGACATAGCGTTGATTGGCTTCACGGTAGATCTCCGACGCTCCGTCTTGAATTTTGATGTCGCACAACTGATTGAGCGACACTCGCTCTCCCGATGGCGCGAGGAGACGAATATTGCCGATCGCTTCCCTGGTATCGCGATACTGCTGGTCGTAGCGAAGCACCAGATCGTAGCGCTGCTCGCCTTGAAGCACCTGACTCACTGGATTGCCCCCGACGGCGGTCTGAACCGCATCTTGAATGTCGGCGACGTTAATGTGATAACGGGCCGCCTGGGCCCGATTGATGGTGAGGTTCAGATTAGGCTGTCCAATTACGCGAAAGACGCCCAGATCTTCAATTCCCTTCACTCCCCGCATGATGCCGACGATGCGGTCCGCCGTTTCTTCCAGCGTCTTTAAATCGTCGCCATAAACCTTGGTAGCGAGTTGGCCCTTAACGCCGCTGACTGCCTCTTCCATGTTGTCGGCGATGGGCTGTGAAAAATTCCATAGAACACCCGGAGTTTTCGTGAGCTCACGGTTCATCGCCTCGATCAGTTGCTCTTTATTTTCGCGAAAAACCGGCCGCCACTGTTCTTTAGGTTTAAGGTCAACGAAGTATTCGGAGTTAAAGAAGCCGGTCGTATCTGTACCATCATCGGGTCTACCAACCTGACTGCTCACGGTTGTAACTTCGGGAAAATGTGCGAGCAGAAGCCGAGTCTTATCGGCAATTCGGGTCCCCTCGGAGGGGCCAGTGCTAGGCGCCATGGTCCCGCGCACCCAGATCGCGCCTTCATCGAGATGGGGAAGGAACTCGGATCCGATCAAGCCACTCGAGGCGAGAAGAAACGCTCCGACCACCCCCGAGGCTGCAAGGCCGATCGTGATCCAGCGCATCCGAACGGCGACGGTCAAAGCGCGGCGGTACACCGCTGTGAGGAACGTCATGATCGGGTTATGCCATTCTTTCGCGCCTTTGCGGAAAGCAAAACTGGCTAGCACCGGCGCGAGCACCATGGAGAACAGCAACGCTCCGATGAGGGCGAACGCTACCGTCCACGCCATCGGCTTAAACAGGCGGCCTTCCACACGTTGCAGCGTGAAGATGGGTAAATAGGCGGTGATGATAATCCCGATTGCATAGAACACGGGGCGCTGCACTTCATGCGCGGCTTCCCGGATCTTCTCAAGCGGCGTTTTGGCTATGTCCTGGCGGCTGCCCATGTGACGGACTATGTTTTCGATCATTACAACCGCTCCGTCCACAACCATTCCGAAATCCAGCGCACCGAGCGACAGCAGGTTTGCCGGAATGTGCCGCAAGTCGAGACAGATAGACGCGAATAGCAGGGCAAACGGGATTGTGACCGCAACGATAATGGCTCCCCGTAAATTGCCGAGAAAGAGAAACAGGATGATCGAGACGAGAATGATGCCCACAGTCAAGTTGTGCAAAACGGTGTGAGTGGTGTACTTGACCAGATCGCTTCGATCCAGGAAGGAAACAACCTTTACCCCGGGCGGCAGGATGTGATCGTTCAGCTCCTTGACTTTGGCATGGATCGCTTCCAGCGTGGAATCGGACTCCGCGCCTTTTCGCAAGAGAACGATACCTTCAATGGCGTCCGGGTTGT
>JBBQUE010000791.1:0-2068 GCA_038212805.1 Bryobacterales bacterium
GACTCTCAGGATCCCTTTTCAGTCCCCGTTCCGATCCGCACTCCGGATCTGCGCGGGCTGCGGATCGGCGTCAGCGAACAGTTTTACAGCGTCCCGGTGCAAGAAGCCGTGCGCCAAGCCGTACGAAAAGCCGCCGCCTGCGCCGCCGACGTGGGCTTCGCCACGGAATCGTTCTTCCCCAAAGGGCTGAACCGCGCACCCAATTTGTGGTGGTTCTTCTTTGGCCGCCTGGCCGCGCCCTTCACCAAGGCGATCATTGAGGGGCGCGAAGACCAGGCGCATTGGACCGGAGTGGAATTCCTGCACCAGGCGCTCGAGGAAGCCGAACCCACGGGCATGGACGTAGTGCTGAATTTGGCTGCGCGGGACAAAATGCGCTCCGCTCTGCTGCGTGAAATGGAAGCGTTCCCCGTGCTGCTGATGCCGGTCTGCGGGGTCGCCGCCTTCGAACATCGCCAGCGCCGTTACGCCACTCCCGAAAAGGAGATTGGTTTATTCGAAGCCATGATGCCGTCCACTGTTTTCAACCTGCTCGGCCTGCCCGGAATGGTGATCCCATTCGGCATGGATGAGCATGGTATGCCGGTCGGAGTCCAACTGGTGGGGCGGCCTTACGACGAAGAACTGCTGCTCGAAGTCGCGATCCGGCTGGAAGAAGCCAGGGGTCCGTTCCCCGTCGCCACGCTGGCGCGGGAATCCTTGGCGACATAAACCGGCCACCCAGGAGTTTCCACCGTATCGAACAACAGCCCCTGCTTCGCCACTACTGCGCAAGCATCGAATTCGGAAAAGAACTGTAGCTGTTGACTGCGATAGCCGCCGGAAGAGTGCGGATAAGACCTACATTAGGTCCGATGATGGCGGCGACGAATGGGGCGATATGGCTGTTGAGCACGCCGAACAGGGCGCAGGGGTTCTTCCATAAGGTCTGGAAAGATGGCCGGGCTGGGTGGGAGCGGTATGAGGCTCCGGCGGCGGAATGCGCGCGGATTTCGGAAACGTTTCTGGCGCGGGAGCGGCGGCTGCGTTGGGACCGGCAACATGCGCAGGAGTATGGGTGCGCGTTTCAAGATAACGGGCAGACCTACTTCTCGCGGGATGTGGTGATGGCGGCGTTCGATCCGAATGAGAAGGCGTTCAAGGGTTTATAATCTGGCTGGAACGTGACGGCCCGGATGGATTGCTGGTCAGCCTTTCACTCGGGGTGAGCGCGCCAGGCGCGGGGTGGGGCTTCAGACGATCAGAAGTATACCCCGCAGCTACCGTCTATCGCGGCAGCGCGATCACCGGGCTATAGCCCAGAGCGCCGGATTTTCCGATTGCGTCTTCCCGTCGGGCATGTGCAGTCCTGCCCGTGAAGCGCGACCGAGGGGGGACGGCGCGCTTCACGGGTTGGTGGGCTTACTTCTGCTGGTTCAAGATCGCGGCCAGGGCTTTCACACGGTCGGCGTCGGCCGGAGACTTGACCAAGGGAGCCGCCTTTTCCAGCTCAGCGGCCAGAGTCTTGAAGCTGGCCGCCGCGCCACCCTGATCGGGCTTGCCGATCGCCGCGGCCAGAGCCGTCAGCGTCTTGGGAGAAAGCGAGGTGCCCCGGGCCAACTGATCCAGGTAGGCGCGAGCCACGATCAGGTTCGAGGGCCACACCGCCTTCGGCTGGTTTTGGACGTTTAACTCGTCGAAATGAACCTGGTTTGCCGCGTCGATCTCGTTTTGCGTAATAAACTTATTCGGGACCAGGCGGAACACGTCGACGCCGCGCGCGATTTCCGAGCCATAGATATATCCGTTGTACCAGTAACTGGACCACTGGCCCCCCAGCGCGCGCTTCGTGCCGTCGATGGGTCCGCGGTCGAAGTATGCGATTTCAAAGGGGTGCGCGGCGTCGGTAAAATCGACCACGGAGATCCCGCCCTGGTACCAGGCCTGCACCAATATGTCACGCCCGGGGATGGGGACAATGGATCCGTTGTGGGCCACGCAGTTTTCAAAGTCGGTCTGCGGCGCTGGCATTTTGTAATATGAGGCCAGTGTGAGTTTGCGATTGGAGAGGGTGAAGATCGCGTCCGCG
>JBBQUE010000792.1:0-2064 GCA_038212805.1 Bryobacterales bacterium
AGAGGTAGCCCTTGGCGCGGTCAGCATCCCGGACGGTCTTATCTTTCTTCTGATCCAGGCGCTCCATGTCGGCCCCTTGACCGATCTTGTGGGCTCCGATGGTGGTCTTCACCTGGCCCAGATCGCCTTTCGAAACGTCCACGTCGATGCGGTTTTTCGCTCCCTCAATCGCTGAGAGCACCTCCGCCTTGCTGGCCTCCAGCTTGGCCCGCTCCACGTTGTACTCTGAGGTCATCAGGTTGATGCTGTCCATCTCGTTCGTAATCTGTTGGGACGCCTTCAACTGAACAATCTCGCTGTTCACCGTGCGGACGCTGGTGTTTTTCTCCAGGTATGTTTGTTCCTGCTGGGCGGCATCGAACTCCACCACCACGTCGCCTTTCTTGATCGGCTTGCCGGATTCAGCCAGCCGGACAATGCGGGGATCGGGAACCTGCGGCGCCGTCAGAATCTGCGACCGTACACTCCGTACCTCGCCCCGGGTGCGCACGCTGATGGCAAATTCGCTTTTCCGTGCCTTGGTCACCTGCACCTCTACCTGAGTGGTAGTAGTGCCGTAGCGGTAGGCGGCATAGCCTCCAGCTCCACAAAGCAGCAGAACGATCACCCAGGTGATTAGTTTCCGGCGCGGCGACGAATGCTGTCCGATGCGCTGTTTCGACTTTATATCCTTAGACATCGATGGGGTGGTTTCCTCAGTGCAACACTACGGTGTTGCGATTCGGGCTTCCTGCGACGGGCGATCCAGCGCCACGATTTCACCCGGACGCAGACCTGTCTTAACCGCTGCGACCACGTTATTAATCCTGCCCAGCGTGATCTCGCGCTTTTCCCAACCGGACGGCTGTTTCACCATCACGTAGGTTTTCTCCAGATCGCCTTCCTTGAAGATGGCTCCCGCGGGGACAGTGGTGCGCTCGGCCGGCTCCTGGTCGATGGTGATATCCGCGCTAACCGTAAGATCGGGAATCACCCGCGCATCCATCTGATCCAGCTTGATGCGGACGGGTACCTCCCGCACGAAAGTAGGGCGGGCACCGCCCGGCCTGGTCACGGCCGCAATGGAATCCACATGTGCTGGTAAAGCCAGGCCCGGGTAAGCATCGAAACGAACCGTGGCCTTTGAGCCGATCCGCAGCTTATCTACGTCCACCTGGTTCACACTGGCGTTGATGACCATCGAGGATGGATTCACCACCTGCATGAAGAAAATGCCCGGCCAAAGCTGGTCGCCCTTTTGAATCTGTCCGAATTCGCCGCCGCGGAAAATGCTCTGCATGATGGCGAGACCGTCAATCGGCGCTTTCACAACCATACGGTCCGCATTCGCTTCGGCGCGCTTGAGTTCCAGTTTGGATTGCGCCAGATCCAGCTCGGCATTCCGCAGGTCGGCCTCTTCGGAAATGCGCACGAATTTCACTTCAGCCAAAAGCTGTTTGTACCTGGCATCGGCTTGGTCGGCAGCTAATTTGGCGCGCTCGGCGTCAATGGCGGAGAGCACCGGGACGGTTTTCAAATCGAGTTTTGCCTTATCGAGGGTTGCCTTGGCCGAGGCTATCAGTTGATCGTGGGCCTTGCGCGTTACTTCCAGATCGGCCCGGCGCTTGCGAAACGACGCTTCCGACTGAGCCAGGCTGGAGCGGTAATCGTCCAGGCGCAGCATCATGTACTGCCGGTCAAACTCGCCCACCACCTGCCCCTTCTTCACTTGGGACCCGGGCTTAACCACGTCCTGCAGCACCAGAGTGAAGTCCCCTCCACCGCCACCGCCACCACCCCCGCCGCCCAGGCCATCGGCTGCCGTGCCCAGTCCTGAACCGCCGAATGTAGAGGAGGTTGCCGACGCAGCCGTCGCTACCGGGGCGGCTGTTCCGCTTCCCCGGAGAGTCGCGCCGAACCGGCTGGTGGCTGATTTGAAGGCGGATGAGGCTCCCGACGCCGAACTTGACGCAGCCGAGCCATTTCCTGATCCGTTGGCATTTGAGGTAGTCGTCGCTCCCGAAGACCCGCCCGACCCGGCGATGGAAGAATTGTCCCGCAGCCGATCCGACCGGCTTCCGCGCA
>JBBQUE010000793.1:0-2048 GCA_038212805.1 Bryobacterales bacterium
ACACGGCCGAACGGGCCGGGATGGCGCTATCGCCGGGTGGGTTGGTTTTGATAGTGATGATGCCGGTGGCCGGCATGCTGCTGCAAACCAAGCTTGATCCGCGACTGATGGTATCGATGGGATTTCTGGGTATGTCGATCACGCTGCATTTAATGACCGTAATCTATCTGCAGATCGATTTTAAGACTATTGTGCTGCTGAGAATGATGCAGGTGGTGAGCTTGCCTTTGATCTTTATTCCCATCAGCACCTTGAATTACGTGGGCGTTCCGAGGGAGAAAAGTAACCAGGTTTCTGGCCTTTCCAACTTTTCGCGGAATCTGGGAGGAAGTATCGGCACCTCACTGCTGAGCACGTTCCTGGCGCGGCAGAATCAGGTTCACCAGTTATCGCTTTCGGCTCATACGACGGTGGGGAATCCGAATTACCAGCACTCGGTCAATGGTTTGAAGGCACTTTACGTGTCACAGGGATTCGACGCGGTGACGGCGGCGCATAAGGCGCTGGCGACGATGTACGGCACGCTGCGGGCGCAGGCGGGGGTGATGAGTTTTGAGAATGCTTTCTGGGTGATGTCGGTATTAATCGGGTGTCTGGTGCCGCTGCCGTTCATCATGAAACGGCCGCCTCGGGGCGGAAAACGCGAAGTGGTGATCGAACATTAGAGCGGAGTTGGCGACAATAGGGGATTGACACTGAACGACTCTACTAGAGAGAAGCGGATTATCGTGGCGATCGACGGTCCGGCGGGTGCAGGTAAAAGCACACTGGCAAAGCGAGTGGCCGACAAGCTTGGATTTCTGTACATCAATACGGGCGCGATGTATCGAGCAGTGGCGCTTTGGGCTTTGCGCCTGAAGGTAGCTACGAGCGACATGCACCGGCTGGAGCAACTGGCGGAAGCGGCGCAAATTGAATTGCTGGCCAACGACGACCGAGTGATGTTGAATGGCGAAGATGTCAGCGAGGCGATTCGTGAGCCGCATGTATCGGAGGCAGCGTCGCAAGTTTCCGCCGTGCCTGGGGTGCGACGCGCGCTGCTAGCGATGCAACGCAAAATGGCAGAAACCAGCAGTGTTGTGATGGAAGGCCGGGACATTGGCTCAGTGGTTTTTCCGCAGGCACAGGTGAAGATTTTTCTGGATGCCGATCCGCAAGAACGGGCCAGGCGGCGAGCGCGTGAGTTAGGGCAAGCCGGCGAGGAAGTGGCGCTGGATGCGGTAGTAGGCGAGTTGAAGCAGCGCGATGAGCGTGACCGGCGGCGGAAGGAAGCGCCACTGGTGCAGGCGCTGGACGCGCAGTTGGTGGATACCACGGGGCTGACGCTCGAAGAAGTGGAAGAGATTATTTTGCGACTGGTGCGGGCCCGGACGTCGAACGGCGTGGCGGCAGGGCACTGAACGCGCGGGGCCATTCGCTAGCATGTTGGGAATGGATCGGAATCAAGCCTGGGAAACAGTTTGCGAGTCGTAAAGTCTGACAGCTTGCGCCGGCATATGTTGTCGGTGGAAGCGTGTGTGACGGCGTATGCACGCAGGTTCGGCGAGGATGAAGCAAAGTGGTCGGTGACGGCGTTGCTGCATGATTTCGACTGGGAAATTCATCCGGCCTCGCCGGATCATCCGATGAAGGGCGAAGCCATTCTGGCGGAGCGCGGAGTGGACGAGGAGATCCGGCGGGCGATTCTTTCACATGCCGATTACAGCGGTGTTCCGCGAGTGAGCCGGCTTGAAAAAGTGCTGTATGCGTGTGATGAACTGGCGGGATTTTTGACGGCCTGTTCGTACGTCAAGCCGAGCCGCAGCATTATGGAAGTGGAGACAGCCGGGGTGCGAAAAAAGCTGAAGGACAAGGCCTTTGCCCGCACTGTGAACCGTGACGATATTGTGCGCGGCGCGGCTGAACTGGAGATGGATCTGAATGACCACATAGAGTTCTGCCTCCGCGCGATGCAGGCCAAGTCGGCTGAATTAGGACTCGCCGGGGAAGTTACGCACGCCTGAGCGCTCGATTGGGTAGCGATATATTGAGGGTTTAGACTCCCCTTT
>JBBQUE010000794.1:0-2045 GCA_038212805.1 Bryobacterales bacterium
GCAGCCAGTTGTTGCCGCCATCGGTGGACTTCCAAACGCCGCCCGACGCCGCACCCGCGTAATAGGTGCTGGGATCGCCAGGAATGCCCGCGAACGAAGCCACGCGGTTGCCGATGGCAGGCCCCACGAAGCGGAACCGGAAGCCTTCCGGGGCCTGTCCCGCGCCGCGCCGTGGTTGCGCCAGCAGCGGCAAGTTCGCGATCGCCAAGAACAGCAGTAAGCAGATGCGCATGAAATTCTTCCTATTTTCTGACTAAGAACACGGCCACTTCAGCCATCAAGTTGGGCCAGGCGGAGATGCGCTGCGTCCCCTGCAGGAAAATCCGCCTGTCCACCTTCCAGCCTTCCTTGCGCGCCAGCGATTCAAAATCGTGCACGGTCAGAAAATGGATATTCGGCGAATCGAACCAATCGTGAGGAAACAGCGCCGTTCTGGGAGCTCCGCCGGTAAACAGATGCGCCAGCCGCACCCGCCAGTGACCGAAGTTGGGAAAAGCCACGATAGCATAACGGCCCACGCGCAGCATATCACGCAGAACTTTAAGAGGCTCCCGAGTTTCCTGCAGCGTCTGGCTGAGGATGACGTAATCGAATGCCTGGGCGGGGTAATCGGCCAGGCCTTCATCGATATCGCCCTGGTAGACGGACACACCCCGGGCGATGGCCCGCTGGACCCTGGCTCCGTTGATCTCCACGCCGCGCGCGTCCACGTTCTTGTGGATGGCCAGCCACTCCAGCAGTTCGCCATCGCCACACCCGAGATCCAGGACTTTGGTATTAGGCTGCACGATATCCCCGATGATCGCGTAATCGCTGCGCCCGAGTAGTTCGCGCACCCAGGGCTGGGAGGGGGTGGCGGTGACGGGGCGGGGCATTAGCCGCGCCCCCGGTAAGTGGTGGCCAGGAAGCCGCGCACCAGTTCAGTCTGTTCGCCCACTTCCACCAGAAACGCGTCGTGCCCGTAGTTGGAGAGCAGTTCGCAGTAAGCGACATCGCAGTTGCGGCTGCGTAGAGCCTTCACCACTTCCAGAGACTGGTAGCTGGGATACAGCCAATCCGACGTGAAGCTGATCACCAGCACCCGCGACTTCACCCGTTCAAACGAACGTGCCAGCGTGCCGTGCCCATTCGTGAGGTCGAAATAATCCATGGCGCGCGTGATGTAGAGATACGAATTGGCGTCGAAGCGATCCACGAACTGGCTACCGCGGTACCGCAGATAGCTTTCCACCTCAAACATATCCTGCTCACGGAAGCGGCGGCCGAATTTCTCGCGCATGGATTGATCGCTCATGTAGGTGATATGCCCCACCATGCGAGCCACGGCCAGCCCACGGGCCGGACGGCCGATGCCGTAGTAGTTCCCTTGGTTCCAATCGGGGTCCGCCATCACGGCCTGGCGGCCCACTTCGTTAAACGCGATCTGTTGCGCGCTGTGCCGGGCCGTGCCGGCAATGGGAATCGCGCACGCGATGGAATCGGGATAGGAAACCGCCCATTCCAGCGCCTGCATGGCGCCCATGGATCCGCCCGCCACGCATAGCAGCCGCTCAATGCCCAGCTGGTCCGTCAGCTTCTTCTGCAGCCGCACCATGTCGGCCAGCGTGATGGGCGGGAACGACATGGCCCAGGGCTTCCCCGTTTCCGGATGGATGGAACTGGGACCCGTAGTCCCGCGGCAGCCCCCCAGCACATTGGCGCAGAGGACGAAATAGCGGTCCGTATCGAAGGCCTTGCCAGGGCCGATCATGCTATCCCACCAGCCCACCGATTCATCGGCCTTGCTGATGCCGGCCGCGTGGGAATCCCCGGAAAAAGCGTGCGTCACCAGGATTGCGTTGCTGCGCGCGGCGTTCAATTCTCCGTAGGTTTCGTACGCCACGTCAACGCCATGCAAAACGATGCCGCTGTCCAGTGTCAGGGAATCGAAGCGGGCGAACTGGGTTTCTGGAACAATCGGCACGGATGCTCCAAATATAACAAGCTGGTTGCTTGCAACCTCACATCCGCCAGTTGATGGCGAAGGTCAGCTGGTTTTCATTTTT
>JBBQUE010000795.1:0-2043 GCA_038212805.1 Bryobacterales bacterium
TGGATGTAAGCCGGGCGAACCCGCCTTCAATCTAACAAGCGCAGGCCCGCGGGAAAACTTATCACCAAAAATCAAAAAACTTTGCTACAACGATGTCAACTTTCTGGCGCAGCGCAAAATCTCGGCCTTCACGCGCGCCAATTCGGAATCGCGATTGTCCGGCCAGCCATGCTGGGGATGGACGTGTTCCCAACCCTCCGCACTTTTTTGATACCAGTCAAGGGCTTGCATCCACTCCGCCCGGGTGACCGCGAATTTGACCTGAACGGCTCCGGCAGCCGCATACACCGTGGACAACGCGGCTTGCGCGAAGGCATTCGCGGAGTCAGCCCGCAGCGCGACCGTCGCCCCCTCAATGGCCTGCCGGGACAACACCAGGGCTTCCGCCTTCTGGCCCGTGCCTGCCATCAGGTTGGCTGCTTCCCGGCACGTGAGGTAATAGCCTCGCAGGACATACGGACTATTGAGGTTCTGGTTCCGCAATACTGCCGCAGTGGATAACATCTCCCGGTAAACCCGAATTGCCCCGCCGTGTCGCCAGCTTCCGCCAGCCCTTTGCCCAGCCAACGCCGCGACACCCAGGCCTCCACACGGGAACTGCGGTCGTGTGGATCCTTGGCCGCCACCTCATCCATGATGGCCACCGACCGCCGGAGCATCGCAATCGCCTTTACATGGTCGCCATCCGGCGGAATGGCGTTTCCTGCATAACGCAGCGCCATCGCATGATCAAAGTTCGCCCGCACATCGGAAGGGTCGCCCGCCGCCAATTTCTCGGCGATTGCCAGCATCTTCCCAAAATACTCCATCGCGCCCGCCGGATCGCGCAGGCTGGGCACCACCGGCCCCAGAATGTCGCCCACTTTGCTGTAAGCGATCATCAACTGCCTCTGGTACCGGGCATTCATAGGATGCGCCGCCACCAACTCCTCCCGAACCCGGACCGCTTTTCGCAGATACTCCAACGACGGTATCAGATCGTTGATTCGCAGGAGCGCCGTCCCCAGCATCGAATAGCCTTCCGCTAATTCCAACCGCATTTCTGAACTTTTATCGGCGGAAGCCAGCGGCTCCAGAATGGCCAGCGCCTTTTGTGCGCTGACCATCGATTGTGCGCTCACTTCGCATTCCCTGGCCAAGTCCACGTACAGGCTGGCCAGGGTCCGGCGGAGGTCGGTGTTCGCGGGATAGCGCTCGGTCGCCGCTTCGCCCAGCTGAATTCCTTCCTGATACAGCACCACTGCGCCAAGCTTGTCGTTACCGCGCCGGGCCAAGATGTCGCCCAACCGCTCCCGCACGCGCATCCGCACCGCGTCGGCAGCGGCGTCCCTGGCATGTTTCCGATTCAGTTCGTCGCTAATCGCCAGGGCTTTGCGGTAACTGGCCGTGGCCTCCGCCGTCTTGCCCAGGCTCCGTTCCATGGCGCCGCCCTGCACGTCCCCCACGCGGAGATACGCTTCCGCCATCTCCAACTGAATCCCGGGATCTCCGGCAGCTTCGCGCGCCAGGCCGTCCAGGTATTTGAGCGCGGTGTACACCACCACCTCGCGCGCCTTCACCGATCCCGGCAGATCGCTGATTGCATCATGAATATCGTAGAGCACCGCATGCGCGATTCCCCTGACATCATTGAACCTGCGCTGGGCGCGCCGGGCCTCGATGGTAGAGACCGTGATGCCGCCCGCCAGCGACAACACCAGCAGCGCCGCGGCGGCCACACCCGTCCGGTGACGGCGGATGAATTTACGCGTCCGGTATGACAGCGTGTCCTGGCGGGCGCGCACCGGCAAACCCCGCAGATAGCGGTTCAGATCTTCGGAAAACTCCGCCGGCGACCCGTAGCGCCGCGCTGGCTCCTTCTGCAACGCCAGCAAAACAATGTTGTCCAGATCGCCCGCTTGCAGTGGTGGAGTTCCAGCGTGGCCTTCGGCGTTCTTCGGGGCGTTCTTCCAGGCCTCGCTCGGTTTACCGGGATCGTCCGTACACACGGCCCGCTCGATCTCCGTCATGGAATAATTCCCCAGCCGGTGTGGCCGCACGCCC
>JBBQUE010000796.1:0-2035 GCA_038212805.1 Bryobacterales bacterium
GCGGAGAGCGCGGCCGCCAGCCAGAGGACGGCCAATAGTGCGCTGCCTTGGCGGCGCTTCGGACTTGAACCCGCTCGCTCACGCGCACGGCTCGGAAGCTCAGAAGTCATAGCGCTCCAACGGCAGCCGGTTCACATGCACCGGAATAGTCAACGTGCTCAGTTGCAATTTCGAACCCACCGGGTCCAGCGGAGCCATCTCCACACGGATGGCGTTCGGCAGAAACGGCTTGATCCAGAGCGTCACCCAGCGATGCGGTTCGGGCGGCGGCATGGGTTCGCGGTACGACAAGCGGCAGTACGCCAGCTTGTCCGCCAGCACAAACGAACCCGGACCGATGGGCACCGGACGGAACGTGGGCCCCGCACCTGCCGCGGGCACGCCTACGCACGTTGCACCCGCTGAGCGCGGCCCGGAATACAGAGACTCGTTCACCACCAGCCGGACGCCTTGATTGTTCTCGCCCGGAATCACCTGGAACTCCAGAAGCGTCGGGGAGCCGCGCGCGCCGTCCTGCATGGAGTAGCTGGAGACCAGCCGCATGGTGCCGGGTTCGCCCTGGAAAAACGCGATCCGGGCAGGCGCGCCGTCGCCGCCTTCAATGCCACACTGCGCCGTGACGGGCATGATGCCGGCAATCTGCTGTTCGATAATCCGTTCCACACTGGCAACCTTGCGATTGCTCATCAGCCGCTCGTTCGATCGTTCCATGGCGCTTAGCCCCATGCGCATGGCGAACAAAAGCCCCACCACCAGCATGGCCACCAGCGTGACGGCAATCAGCAGTTCGATGAGTGTTACGCCCGCTTCGCGCTTCATGGCGTCAGTACCCCCCGCCGGTATCCTTCCAACGTGAACGTGCGCCGCTTCTCCCCAGCCATCCACCAGACTTCCAGCTCCACGCGTTCCAGCACGGGCGTACCCGGTCCCGCCGCTTCCGGCTTTTCGAATGTCGTAATGCGGGCCTGCCATCCCGTCGCCGGATCCCATTGACCCTGAATCGGCTCGTTCTTGGGCAGCTTCATGGTGGCAATCAGCAATTCGTCCATCTTCTGGCGCGCCAATTGCACCGCGCGATCATGCGAAGTCAGCTTAGCGGCGTTGTTGATGGACGTGGAGAGCGACGAAAGCAAACCCACCACGGCGATGGACATGATGAGCGTGGCCACCATGACTTCGAGCAATGTAAAACCACGATTTTTCACTGCGGTATGCTGACCCGCGGCACGCCCGTCATGGGGTCCACCTGCACCATGCGCTCGGAATGCCGCCGGTTTGTGAGCACCACGCCGATGTGCGGCACGGTGCCGCCGGGGTAGAGCATGAAGGTCCGGGGCAAGTTCTCGTCCACCTGCAATTCCGGCATCACCCGCACGATGCTTACGCCTTGCGGCAGTTCCAGGCGCTCCTGAAAACCGGGGTCCACGGATCGCAAATACAAGGCGTTCTCCGTCCGGACCACGGTCAGTTCAATCGGCTGCTGCCGCCGATCCGCCCGGTTGAGTGCACTGTTGAGCAATGTGGCCACGTCCTGCGTCGCGGAATTCAGCCGGATAGTCTCCATGCCTGAGGTAACGGCCGGAAAGCTGAGGCCCACCATCAGGGAGATCAGCAGCACCACCACCATCATCTCGATGAGGGTGACGCCGGCTTCCCTAGTTGCTCTTCCAACTGACGATATCGGCATTCACCCCTTCTCCGCCCGGCTGCCCATCCGCCCCCAGGCAGATAATGTCGGGCTGATCGCCGTGCTCGCCGGGGAACTTATAGAGGTAAGCATGGCCCCAGGGATCCACCGGTACATCCTGCTCCAGATATGGACCTTCCCAGTTATTCACGTTCTCCGGCTTCACGCGCAGGGCGTTCATGCCTTGCTCCGTGGTGGGGTAGACGCCGGTGTTCAGGTTATACGCGCCCAGTGCGATTTTGAATCCGTGGATCTGCGTTTTCGCGGCTCCAGTGCGGCCCATCTTATCCACCAGTCCGATCATGCGCGGCGCCACCAAGGCCGTGAACAGCGCGATGATGGTTACCA
>JBBQUE010000797.1:0-2030 GCA_038212805.1 Bryobacterales bacterium
ACCCGCCGCACCGCCCACTCCGGCGCCAATTCCAGCGCCCTTTCCACCGCCTGCCAAGCCACCGATCGCTGCCCCAAGGGCCGCACCGACCCCAACCTTGGCGGCATCCGATCCAGTGGAGGCTTGACTCTGCTTTTCAAAAGGCGAGGTTCTAATGCGCACGTGTTGGCCGTCCGCAGTGGCCAGTTTCACAAGTTCCACCTCCAGTCGGGAACGGCCCTTGACCCGCCCGCCCCGATCCGCTTCCACGATGCGCCCTTCGATACGGGCCCCGCGCTCGGCGATGATGAATCCGTCGACGATGACCGGCTGATCCAGAGTGGCCAGAAAGCTGTCGCCGGGTTGATTGTGATCGGCGGTTAGTGTCTCTCCAATTCGGACCGCTAACAATGTCCCGGAAGTCAATGTCACAGTATGCGCCTGGCGCACAGGAGGTGCTGGAACTGGAACAGGCTGCGACTCTCTGGGAGACTCTGGTACCGGCTGGGGTGGGTCTGGCGGTGCTGGTGCAGATGCCGGAGCCGCCGCAGGACTCGCGGGTATGTCGGTTGACGTCGGTCGCGGGAGTTCAGTTGGAACTGGAGGCTTAGATGTCCGCGCCAAGTCGGTCCGGACCGGACCGGTCGGAGACCGCTTCGCGACGTGATCGCCGGGTAACTCGCGGATCGGAGGCACCGCTTCCGCACTCACGACTGGGGAAAGTACTTGCTCCGGAGTGACCTGGTCAGGTGTGGCGCGGGCCGGGGCAACGTAAATGGGCTTGGCCGGCGCTTCGGCCTGCTGAACCCGGGGTGCCGGTTTGACGGCAATGTACACGATACCCGACGCCACCACGGCGCCACCCAGAAAAGCGAGCAGGATCTTGTAGTTTATTGTTCCCACAAAGATATAACGTCTTCGCACGGGTTTGAGTTTCGTACGGTTCCCCGGATGGCCGCCGTTATACTGAAGGTGATCCATGACTGGCACCGGCATTTTGTGGCTTCGTGTCGCCACCTTCCTGTATGCCGTCGGGCTGCTGCATTCTTTATGGGTGCTGCTGCGGCGCAAAACGGAGCTTTTCCAGCCTGCTCTGATTGCGTTCTGTATAGGCGTCGTCACTCACTTCATCGCGGTAGTGGAACTCACCATGTCCACCGGACGATTCCCGGTGAACAGCTTCTTCGAAACCAGCTCGCTCTGCGCCCTCCTGATCGGCATCGCGTTTCTGTTCGTTTATTGGCGCTACCGTTTCGGAAGCCTCAGCGTGTGCATCTTTCCGCTCGTCTTCGTGATGACCCAGATTGGCGCGATGGAGGTGCCCGTTTCCGCCTGGCCCAATACCGGCGTGCGCGATGCGTTGCTGTTGATCCACGTAGTCATGGTGCTGCTGGGGTACGCTGCGTTGCTACTGATGGCGGTTGCCTCGATCTTCTACCTGATCCAGGAGCGCCGGCTAAAGAGCAAGAAGCCGGGCGCTTTTTTCGATCGGATTCCACCGCTAGGAACGCTGGACAACCTGATCACGCATTCCATGAGTTTCGGATTCGTATTCATCACGGTTGGCGTCATTGCCGGCAGTGCCTGGGCGTTTATTGAATCCGGGACAAGCTGGATATCCGATCCCAAGATCGCCATTTCGCTTTTCACCTGGCTGATCTACCTGGCCATGGTTGTCCTGCGCGCGACGGCGGGTTGGCGCGGACGTAAAGCAGCGCTGCTGGCCATCGCGGTGGTGTGCTGTTCCGCGATCACGTGGGCGGCGCATATCGGTCTGCGCTCGCTGCTTGCCAAATGAACTTCCCCCGCCTCATCAAATGAACTTCTCCATCACGGGCGTGAATCACAAGACCGCTCCGGTGGAAGTGCGGGAACGGCTCGCCTTTGACGAGCACACTTTACCCGCGGCGCTTCGTCAGTTGCAGCAGCGGCCCGGATTTCAGGAAGGATTGATCCTGTCGACATGCAACCGCGTGGAGATAGCGCTGGCATGCGACGAACCGGCGGCAGGGGAGCCGGATTCCGTATTCGCGGGAGAACTGGCCATAAGC
>JBBQUE010000798.1:0-2027 GCA_038212805.1 Bryobacterales bacterium
TGGGTGGTGCGGCTGCTTGCAGCGGCCTTGAAGCGGCAGAATTTTGACCCGACCATCGTTAGCTACCTCAAGACATCGATCTCGGTGGTGCTGGACATCATCCTGATCATGGCGATTCTGGGAATTTTCGGGATCCAGACCACCTCATTCGCAGCCTTGCTTGCGGCCGGGGCGGTGGCGATCGGGGTGGCTTGGAGCGGCTTGCTGGCGAATTTCGCGGCCGGGGTGTTCCTGGTGTTGCTGAAGCCGTTCAAGGTGGGAGATTTTGTGACGGCGGGGGGAATTACCGGGACGATTTCCGAGATTGGACTTTTCGGGACGACGATTCAGACTCCGGATAATGTTTGGACGTTGATTGGCAATAACAAGGCTTTATCGGATACGATCCAGAATTTTTCGACGAATTCCTACCGGCGCGTGGAACTGGTGGCGCAGTTGGATCATTCGGCGGACCATAACGCGGCCATCAATATGCTGCGGGAAAGGCTGGCGAAGATTCCGAATGTGCTGAAATCGCCGGGTCCGGAGGTTGAGATTCTTCAGTTTACGGCGTTTGGTCCCTTGTTAACCGTGCGCCCGTATACGAACAACGCCACGTACTGGCAGGTATATTTCGATACCAACCGGCTGATATGGGATTCGTTTGGCGAGGCGGGCCTGCCGCAACCGGTGCAGCATGTGGCGATGCACAGTGTGAAAGTGTTCGAAAAAGCCCCTGGAACCCTATAGTTGGCGTCACTAACCGCCGATCTTAGTACTGTGAACGTTTCTCAGTTGATGCTGGGCGGATTGCTGTTCGGCTTCGGATCGGTATGGACCACTTTGCTGGCGCGCCAGGCGGCACGTCGTTGGGTTGCGTTCCGGTTTGGGATCTGGGCGGCTGCCGTGGCGGTCATGGCTTGGCTTGCGGCCTCAGTGGATTTAGGCATTCCGGGGAGCTATGACGGTTTTTCCGGGCCTCCGCTGGTGATCTGGGGCCGGGCGGCGGCGGTGCTGTGGGTGGCCGTTTCGTTTAGCTTGTGGTTGTGTACCTGGGCGTTCCGCGCGGCGGGCCGCGAATTCCACTCCGGGCGTCGAAGATTTCTGGGAGCGGCTGGAGTAACGGCGGTCTGCGGGCCAGTGGTGGCGACGGGATTTGGCACGTATATCGCGCGCAAGCCCGCGAAGGTGACCATGGTGGACCTGCCGATCGCGAATCTGGATAGGGATCTGGAAGGGCTGCGGCTGGTGCATCTGAGTGACATTCATCTAAGCCCGTTTCTGAGCCGGCGGGAGTTGCGGCGGGTGGTGGATCTGGCCAACGAACTCCGCGCGAACGTGGCGCTGGTGACCGGCGACCTGATTACTTCCGGGTCCGATCCGTTGGACGACTGCCTGGCGGAACTTCGGCGACTGCGGGCTGATGCCGGGGTCTTCGGGTGTCTGGGCAATCACGAGATCTACGCGCGGGCCGAGGATTACGTGGCGGCGCACGGCAGGCCGATGGGGCTGCGGTTTCTGCGCGGAGAAGCGGAAACTCTACGATTTGGTGGGGCTTCGCTGAACATAGCGGGCGTGGATTATCAACGCAAGGGATCGCGCTACCTGCCGGGTGCGGAGGGGCTGGTGCGGGCCGATGCGGCGAACCTGCTGCTTTCCCACAATCCCGATGTTTTTCCGGTAGCGGCGGCGCAGGGGTTCGATGCCATGCTGTCAGGGCATACGCACGGGGGACAGGTGCGGGTGGAGATTCTGCACCAATCCGTGAGCCCGGCGCTGTTCTACACTCCGTACACGCAAGGGCTTTATACGTTGAGCCGGTGCACGGCGTTTGTCACCAGCGGAGTGGGAACGGTTGGGGTTCCGGTACGACTGGGGACGGAGCCGGAGATCGCGTTGATTTCGCTGAGGCGGGGGTGATCTCGCGGCCCCAGTAGTCGCCAAGGGTGGAATAGAACAGCGGTTTCAGATCGGGCTGGGACTTGGCGCCGCGCGTGCAGTCGTGGAGCTCCTGGTAGAGCGCCAGGTAACGGTCGGTGGCGGATTCC
>JBBQUE010000799.1:0-2013 GCA_038212805.1 Bryobacterales bacterium
GTTGGCGCAGTTGGACGGGCGGGTTTCTGAGGCGGAAGCGAAGTACGCGGCGGCGCAGCCAGCATTGGCGAAGGCGCAAGCGAAGTGGGAGCGGGGCAGGCCTTCCATGGAATGGTCGCCGCATGACGGGCTGGTGATCGATCGGCCTGGCCGGTTGGATTTCGATGGAACCAGAACGGTGGATCTGGACCAGAAGATTGCCAACTTCAATTATCTTGAGCCGTTCACCTTGGCCGCTGCCCTGAAGCCTGCAACGCCGGATGGGGCCATTGTTTCGCGCGTGGAGGATTACTTCGAAGGCGAGGGCTACGGGCTTTATCTGCTGAACGGCAAAGTGCGCCTGCACATCATCAAGCGATGGACGGATATCGGGATGCGGGTGGAGACGGAATCCACGGTGCCGCTGAATCAGTGGACGCACGTCAGCGCCACCTATGATGGCTCCCGCTATGCGGCGGGCGCGAAGATCTATATCAACGGTAAAGAACAAAAGTTGAACGTGTTGTTTGACGAACTGAATTACCCGCTGGGGGCGAAAGAGCCTTTCCGGATCGGCGGCGGTGGCGGGCCTAAGCTGCGCTTCCGGGGTTCGATTGCGGACGTGAAGGTATTTAAGCGCGCCCTTTCGAGCGAAGAAGCGGGGGTCCTGCCGCTGAAGGAAACCATGGCTCAACTGGCTGCCCTGCCAGAGTTCGCCCGCAGCAAGGCTCAGGCTGACAAACTGGCGCTATGCTTTCTGGACCGGTTCGCCCCATCGAAAATTCGGGCGTTGGACGCTGCGGCTTACGAAGCGCGCGCTGAGCGGCGGAAGTATTACGAATCTATTCCCACCGTGATGGTGATGAAGGAATCCCCCACGCCGCGCGATGCTTTCATATTGAAACGCGGGGCTTATGATGCGCCAGGCGAAAAGGTAACACCGGGCGTCCCAGGCTTCCTGCCGCCGCTTCCAGCCGAGTGGCCGCGCAACCGGCTGGGCTTGGCGCGCTGGCTGGTCTCAAAGGAGAATCCGCTGACGGCCCGGGTTACAGTGAACCGCTACTGGCAGATGTACTTCGGCACCGGACTGGTGAAAACGGTGGAGGATTTCGGGTCGCAAGGCGAGGCACCCGGCAATCAGGATTTGCTGGATTGGCTGGCCGTGGAGTTCATGGAAAGCGGCTGGAATGTGAAGGCGCTGCAGAAGACCATCGTGATGAGCGCCACCTACCGCCAGGCGTCCAAGGCAACGCCGGAGATGCTGGAACGCGACCCGGACAACCGGTTGCTGGCGCGCGGTCCACGGATCCGGCTGGGTGCCGACGCCATTCGCGACCAGGCGCTGGCAGTCTCCGGCTTGCTGGTGGAGCAGGTGGGCGGCCCGTCGGTGAAGCCCTACCAACCGGCCGGATTGTGGCAGGAACTGGCAGGCGGGAAAGGGTACGTTCCAGATCATGGTCCGGGCCTGTATCGGCGCAGCGTGTATACCTATTGGAAGCGAACGGTAGCGCCGCCCACCATGGTGAACTTCGATGCCGCCACGCGCGAATCGTGCATTGTCCGGGACAACCGGACCAACACGCCGCTGCAGGCTTTGGACCTGATGAACGACGTGGCGTATGTGGAAGCCGCCCGCAAACTGGCGGAGCGCATGATGGTGGAGGGCGGTGTCACGGCGGCGGATCGCGTGGCGTTCGCTTATCGGACCGTGCTGGCGCGCGCGCCGAATCCGCGCGAATCGGCGGTGATGCTGGGAACGCTGGAGCAGTTTCGCCAGCGGTATCGCAAGGATCCAGGGGCAGGGCCGCAGTTGATAGCGGAGGGGGAGTCGCCGCGCAACCCATCGCTGGATGTGGCGGATCTGGCGGCTTACACCCAAATCGCCAGCCTGGTGCTGAATCTCTCGGAGACGGTGACAAAGGAATAGATGCTGCCGCCACCTCTTTCTATAGAACCGAAAGTTTCCCGAAGCCTCATGCGCGACGTGCAACGGAATATCCTGGAAGTGATTCAGCATCGTTCGGAGCGGAGGTC
>JBBQUE010000800.1:0-2013 GCA_038212805.1 Bryobacterales bacterium
GTATACATCCGGACCGTTTTTCCGTCGGCGGGGACGAAGGGTTCCACCTGCAGGGTGAGCGTGTTGTAGAGGCGAAGCGGCATGAAAGGTTGAGTCTCCATCGTAACGCAGCATAAAATGCCAATTAGCCACGGCCAGTTGGCGGTTTTGATGAGTTTTAGCAGAGGAAAGAACTTCGCCTTGGATAAAAGCGGCGGAAAGATGTGGGATCTGCTCAGCGCTCCTACGCATCCCAAACCCATGGCCCGGGGCGCAATTCCTGGATCGAGCCCTATCCGGATGTGCAAATATCTAACCGGCGAGGGGATATTGAGGTTAGAAATAAGAACATGGCTGCGAGTATGCCTTATCTCGACCCGATCCGCATTGAAGTCACCCTTCCGAAGACTGGCGGCCCCGGAGGCGGCGGGCCCCGGGACTTTGGACCTGTCGGCCACGGCGGAGGCGGCGGGGACGACGACGGGTCCTCCCGCCGGCGCCCCAGCGGACCAAGTCTGGGAATGCTGGGCATGCTGGCTTTGTTATTTGCCATTTCTACCCTTTTCGGGGCGCTGGTGGTCGCCTATATGGCGCGCTCCAGCACGGCGCTTTACTGGAATCAGATGGTGCTGCCTAAATCGCTCTGGGTGAGTACAGCCATGATTCTGGCCAGTAGCGCGACACTCCAGTGGGCCCGTGTACGCTTTCGACGTCTGGAAAGCGAGGGGTACGTGCTGGGCCTGAAAGCCACGCTCGCCTTGGGGATCGGCTTTGTTTTATCGCAGGCGATGGCGTTTTATTCGCTCGCCGGGCAAGGTGTCTACCTGCGGGGAAACCCGCGTAGTTCGCTGTTCTACCTGGTTACCGGGGCGCACGGCTTGCACCTCTTGGGTGGCTTGGCGTCCATGGTTTATCTGATTTTCCGTACCTCCCGAACTCCGAACCTGCGCAACGGATTCCGCGATCACCTGAATATCCTGAATGTCAGCACCGTGTACTGGCAGTTTCTGACGGTCCTATGGATAGCACTGTTTGCGGTCCTTGTGCTTTGGAAATGAACATCCCATGACGGTGTGATGACGTTTTCGCTGTACCCTGGAAGGTATGGCGACCGATCCAGCATTTGGATGCCCGATGTGTATCCATACGCCGCCGCATACCGGACTTCGGCAAGGGAGATGCCTGGACGCAGATACACTCGGTCGAATCCAGGCCGAGCATCCCAACTGGCGCAAGGAAAGCGGCGGATGTCCGGCGTGTGTGCAACAGGCTCTGCTCGAAACGCGGGTCAGGCTGGGTGTCTCCGCCATGCACCAGTGCATCCAGCAGGTTTGGCCGATCGATGCGGAGGCCGCTTTTGGGGCGTTGCCCACCCCGCTGCGCATGCACGCCGATCCGAATTACACTGGCAAGGGCGTCACCATCGCGCACGTGGACGCGGGCTTCTACCCTCATCCTGATTTGACCGTCCCCCGCAACCGGATTCGGGCTTGGGCGGAAACCACGCGATCGCCGGTACGGTCTTTGCGGTTCTCTCAGAACGAGTTGCCCCACTGGCCTGGGGCTTTCGGCCGGGCGCACTGGCAGTGGCACGGGTTGATGACCACCACGGCGGCGTTCGGGAACGGCCACCTGAGCCATGGGCTCTATCGGGGCTTGGCCAGTGACGCGGATCTGGTGCTGATCCAGACATGGGACAAGCGAGGCCGGATTACGAATCGAACCCTGACGCGGGCCCTCCGCTGGATCCGCAGGCGGCGCGAGGAGTTCCAGATCCGGATTGTCAGCATCTCGGTGGCCGGTGATCCGGTTACGCCCCTGGAAGGCAATTCCGTGGATGAGGCCGTGCGGGCGCTGGTAGAAGATGGCGTCACCGTGATTGCGGCCTCCGGCAACCGGTATGAGCGCGGAATGGTGCCGCCTGCCACCGCTATCGAAGCCATCACGGTTGGGGGGCTGGACGATCGCAACGGATTTGAGCGCCACCGCCATGAAGTGTGGCATAGCAATTACGATGCCACCCGGCACGGGACT
>JBBQUE010000801.1:0-2005 GCA_038212805.1 Bryobacterales bacterium
CGGGCGCGGAAAGCGTCGCTATAGCCGTTTACGGGGAGTGAACTGAGCTAGACTGAAGCCATGACGTTCGCCATTGACGACGCATTACTTCCTGCGACTTTGACGGCTCATCTGATGACCGACGAAGAGTTTATGGCCTTCTGCGGGGAGCATCCGGACCTCAATTTCGAAATGAGCGCTGAAGGGGAACTCATTGTCATGGCGCCAACTCACACCAATACGGGCGCCTGCAATTTTGAGGTGGCCGGCCAACTCAGGGTTTGGGCGAAGAAAGACCGGCGGGGTATCGGCTGCGATTCCTCTACCGGCTTCGTTTTACCCAATGGCGCGCGTCGCTCCCCGGACGTGTCGTGGACGCTGAAAACCCGTATTGCTCAACTGAGTCCAAGCAAGCGCAAATCGTTCTGGCATCTTTGCCCCGATTTCGTGATTGAAGTTCGATCCGATAGCGACCGCCTGAAGCCGCTGCGGGCGAAAATGGCCGAATACCTGGCGCAGGGAGCGCAATTGGGCTGGTTGATCGATCAGGAAAACCGGTCGGTTGAGATTTACCGGCCGAACGGTGAGGTAGAGAAACGGAGCGTTGCGGATACGTTGGCCGGCGAGGGGCCGGTGGCTGGCTTCGTGCTGGATTTGACCAGCGTTTGGGATCCGCTGGCGGACTAACTCATCCGCTGACGATAAGCCCGCCAGCCCCCCAGCGCCGTAATCTCTTCGGCGGAGGCAATGGCGTAGGGTTCGCACAGGAAGCACTTCACCACACTGCCATCATCTAGAGTAGCGGAGCCAATGGCAAGCGGAGGCGGGATCGCGGCCACGAAGCCTCCGAAGTTCCGTTCCGGCATCGCCCAGACTTCCACTTCGATCCCAGGCCCATCGAAACCGGGTGCGCGCACCAGGCCGGGCTTGGCGGGGGCGGTCCCACTGAGGGCGTAGAACCGGTAGCCGGGCGAGGTCCGGCACGTCTTCATCAGGCGGGCCCCGCGTTGGGTCAACTGCCAATTCAGGGGCTGACCGGTGAGGTGGGCACCCAGGACGGCGACTGCCACGCAACCCGGCGGCGTATCTGGATATTGCTGGCCCGCCAGCATCAGCAGTGCTGCGTCTGACCCGGCCGGACCGATCAGCGAAACACCGAAGGGCAGCCCGTTGGGACGAAAACCCGCGGGTATGGCCAACGCCGCCAAGTCCAGCAGGTTGACGAAGTTGGTGTAGTAGCCCAGGTTGGAGTTGAGCTGCAGCGGTTCGGCGCGGACCGCGTCGATCGTGTAGGTGGTTCCGGTAGTGGGCAGCAGCATCACGTCCATAAGGGCCCACTCGGATTCAGTTCGTTTTTTCAGTTCAGCCAGGCGATACATGGCGCGGTAAGTGTCGACAGCCGTGTAGCGGGCGGCGCCGCCGATGATGGCGCGAACGGTGGGGTCCATTGCCTCCGCATGGGCATGGAAGAAATCTTCGATAGCGGCCAGGCGTTCCGCCACCCAAGGCCCGGAATAGAGCAGATCGGCAGCGGCACGGAAGGGTGCGAAATCGATCTCGACCGGCGTGCCGCCCAGCTGGGTGAAGCGCTGAATGGCTTCTTGATAAAGCTCCGCCGCGTCTGCGTCACCGAAGAATTCAAGCTGGCCGATGGCGGGGATTCCGAAGCGGAACGGCCCACCCAGCCAGGGCGAGGCGGTATGCGCAGGCACTGCGATCACTTTCATTACGCGCAGGGCATCGGCGCAATCGCGCGTGAAAACCGAGACGCAATCCAGAGTCCGGCAGGCGGGCACCACGCCCTGGGCGCTCACCATCCCCCGGGTTGGCTTCCAACCGACGATGTTGTTGAAGGCGGCAGGCACGCGCCCGGACCCCGCGGTATCCGTGCCAAGAGCGAAGCGGACCAGGCCACTAGCCACCGCGACGGCAGACCCGGAACTGGACCCGCCCGAGATATAGCGCGCATCGAACACGCTGCTGCATGCGCCGTAAGGGGACCGCGTGCCCACCAGCCCGGTGGCGA
>JBBQUE010000802.1:0-2005 GCA_038212805.1 Bryobacterales bacterium
ACAAGATCTTCGGTTCGCCGGGAGTGAATGATTTTGCGACCACCGACGGGATCGTGATGGCACTGGAAGATGCCGTCAAGGATGGCATGAACATCGCCGTGCTCTCTTTAGGCTCTCCCGCATTTTCAGGTCCGCTCGATACGGGCGCGGTTTGCGGAAACAACGCGGGCGACCCCTGCGACCCGGAGGCCATCGCGATCGAGAACGCCTCGAAACTTGGGCTACTGGTAGTGGCGGCTGGAGGCAATGAAGGCGACACCGGCTCCAGCACAACGCCCGCGTTCAACACCGTGGATTCTCCCGGACATGCGCCGTCGGCGATATCGGTAGCCGCAACCACCAATTCGCACGTCTGGGCCGAGAGCTTCCACGTGCCAGGCTCCGATACGCCGTCCAATCTGCAAACGCTCCCCGGAAACACGGGAGACTCTTTGGTAACGGGCCCCATCACAGCGCCGATGCGGGATGTAACGCGGACCGGCGATAATGGCCAGGCGTGCCGTGCCATGCCGGCGGGTTCCTTGAGCGGAACGATTGCTCTGCTTGTGCGCGGTACCTGTACTTATTCCACCAAAGTCTTGAACGCGCAAGCGGCCGGCGCGGCGGGGACGGTTATTTACGACAATGCGGCGGAGGCACTCTTCTCTCCTACAGGCCTCAATGCCGCCAACATCCCGTCCATCTTGATTGGGAATACCGATGGTCTTGCTCTGAAGTCCTTCCTGGCAAGTCATTTGGAGCATGCCGGCAGCATCGATCCCACGCCGCTGGAGTTGGCTGCCTCGGTTTTCAACACCACCGCGAGTTTCTCTTCGCGCGGCCCCTCCACCGGCAATTCGGCCATCAAGCCGGATCTTGCCGCTGTAGGAACCAGCATGTACATGGCCACGCAAAGTTACGATCCCCTGGGTGCCATGTACAGCGCCAGTGGCTATGTGGTGGCGGATGGAACCAGTTTTTCCACGCCTATGGCTGCGGGGGCGGCCGCTTTGGTGAAGCAACGCAATCCGCAGTTCACGCCGGCCCAGTTGAAATCGGCTTTGATGAATACCGCTACCTTAGACGTGACCGGCGCGTCCGGATTGGAACGCGTTGCCGGGGTAGGCGCAGGCAAGGTAGACGCGAACGCCGCTCTGGCCACCAACGTCACGGTGGAGCCGGCTTCGGTTTCCTTCGGTGCTCTCAATTCGCAAAGCGCTCCGGTTACGCTGCCCACCACCCGCACCCTGTTGATCACCAATACCAGCAAGGGGAATCTTAGCCTGCAGCTTACCTTAGTCCCGCGCGATAGTGATTCAAAGGCACAGGTGAAGCTCAGCCAGACAAGCGTTTCGCTGGCGGCCGGGCAGGCTGGGACCGTTGCCGTGCAACTCACCGGCAGCTTGTCATCGCCCGGTTCGTACGAAGGCGTGATCAACATCACCGGGGGTGCGGTGCCGCTGCACGTACCCTACGAATACTTTGTTGGAGATGGCGTGTCCGCGGACATGATCATCCTCTCGGGCGATAGCTTTAGCGGAACCGTGGGCCAGGATATTCCTGACGGGGTCGTCTCATTCAAGCTGGTGGATCGCTATGGTTTGCCGGTAGCCGGCGCGCCGGTCCAGTTCCGGGTGAGCACTGGTACCGGGACCGTACGGAACGCCGACAGCCAGACGGACCGCTATGGTATCGCCGCAGCGGAGTTCATTCTGGGCCCGGAGGTGAACCAGGCACTCACGGCTACCGGGGGCGGCTTTTCGTATCGCTATACCGGCCTCGCCCGGCCGCTGCCCGTGATCTCCGCGGGTGGAATCGTGAATGCCGCCAGCTTTGATACCAATCCGCTTGCGCCCGGAGCGCTCGCATCCATCTTTGGAACCGGATTGAGCGACTTCACCGATGCCGCCACCGCCCTTCCCCTGCCGCTCAATATCGATCTGGTGAACGTCAGCTTCGACGTTCCCTCCGCCGGCATCAGTGTTCCGGGCCGTGTTTATTACGTCAGCCCGAACCAGATCAACGT
>JBBQUE010000803.1:0-1995 GCA_038212805.1 Bryobacterales bacterium
CCATCTCTTCCTGCTCATCCAGCGCCAGCCCGTAGGTATCGTAAAGTTTGAAAGCCGCGGGCCCAGGAAGCACGCCGCCCGCCACCGACCGCGCCTCTTCCGCGAACACCTTCTCCGCAACCTGGAACGTGGTGGCGTAGCGATGCTCTTCATCCTTCACCACGCGCGCCACGCGCTCAATGCTCTCCATCATTTCCGGATAGCCCGGCTTCATCAGCTCAGCCACGAACCCGGTCAGGCGATGCAGATAGGGGTCCTGCTGGCCAATCATGCGCGCATTCCGCATGGCCCGACGCATGATCTTGCGCAGCACATACCCGCGCCCCTCGTTCGACGGAGTCACCCCATCGTGAATCAGGAAAGCAGTGGCACGCGCGTGATCCGCATTGATCCGCAACGCGACGTCGGTGCGGGGATCAGCCCCATAAGTTACCTTGCCCACCAGTTCCGCCGCCCGATCAATGATCGGCCGCAGCAGGTCCGTCTCGTAGTTCGTAATCTTGCCCTGCAGCACCGCCGCCAGCCGCTCCAGCCCCATGCCCGTATCGATTGACGGGCGCGGCAGCGGAGTCATCATGCCATCGGCCGACCGCTCAAACTGCATGAAAACAAGATTCCAAATTTCGACAAAGCGCCCGCCGCCGTCGTCGGGGAACCGCTCATGCTCCCGGCCTGGCTCAGCGTTCTCAGGGCCCAAATCATAGTGGATCTCAGAGCACGGCCCACACGGCCCGGTCTCCCCCATTTGCCAGAAATTATCTTTCTCGTCCAGGCGGAAAATCCGATCCTTGGGGACGCCCGCCACTTTCTGCCACAGCATCTCGGCGTCATCGTCTTCACGAAAAACGGTGATGTACAGGCGGTCCTTGGGGAGCCCGAACTCCTTTGTGATCAGATCCCACGCGAAATCGATCGCCTCCGCCTTGAAGTAATCGCCAAAGGAGAAATTCCCCAGCATCTCGAAGAATGTATGATGCCGGCGCGTATAGCCCACGTTCTCGAGATCGTTATGCTTCCCACCGGCGCGGACGCACTTCTGAGACGTGGTGGCGCGCTTATAATCGCGCACTTCCGCCCCCGTGAAGACATCCTTGAACTGGTTCATGCCGGCGTTGGTGAACAGCAATGTAGGGTCGTTCGCCGGCACCAGCGAAGAACTCCGGACAATGCGGTGGCCACGGCCTGAGAAGTAGTCCAAAAACTTCTGGCGGATATCGTTACCTGTCATTTTGCTTCCATTGTCCCATGCGCACCCGGTTGACCTGCCCGGCGATAGACTACCCGTTGGCCTTCCCATTGCATACCATCGTGGCGTGCCTGAGCGCCCTTGAGGGACTCTTGGAAGACTGATCCCCCACTGATCATTGATTTGCCTTTGGGTGCAGGTCCCAGGGTTCGTATTCGTCGGTTAATGCGGCTTCGAGGGAGGTGCGGCGGAAGTAGCATTCGTTGTTGTCCACGAAGGCGCACCCATATTCCTGGGCAAAGCGCTGCTCGCCCATGCGGCGCTTCTCCCGTGCGAGAAATTCGGGGCGGATGCGTGGGCACTCCTTAGCGGGCGCCTCATACCGTTCCCAGGCTGCGCCGCCGTCTTTCCAGGCCTGCCAGAACATGCCACGCGAGCCGTTGGGGGTGCTCATCATCCAGAGCGCCCCGTTGGTGGTGGCCAGCATGGGGCTGAGCGCCAGAAACATTTCGTCCTTCACCCAGGCCGCTTCGTCGATGAAAATCAGCGATGCCGTGAACGACCGCACGGTGTCCGACCGGCCTGGCAGACCCACGATGCGGCTGCCATTGCGGAACTGCAGCGAGATTTTGTTATCGCCGTCGCCGCGCGGTTTCATGCCGAGTTTTCGCACCAGATCCTTGCATTTGCGCATCATTTCGCGGCTTTGGCGGGCGCTGGGGCTGGCGATAATCACGGTGGAATTCGGGTGGTGCAGGGCGTAGTATACGGCTTTGATGGCCATGACGGTGGATTTGCCCCACTGGCGG
>JBBQUE010000804.1:0-1992 GCA_038212805.1 Bryobacterales bacterium
GGGTCGCCAATGCGAATCTGACGGTAAGCGGCCAGCAACATGGCGGTGAAGCGTTCGGCAATGCCCCGCTGCAGGAACAGGCGGCGCGTGGTGGTGCAACGCTGTCCGGCCGTGCCCGCGGCCCCAAACAGTGATGCGCGCAAGGCCAGATCCAGATTCGCATCGTTCATCACGATCAGGCCGTTATTGCCGCCCAGTTCCAGCAGCGTGCGGCCCAGACGACGGGCCACGGCTTCGGCCACGATCCGGCCCATGCGGGTAGACCCGGTGGCGCTCACCAGCGGAATGCGCGGATCGTCGATCAGGCGCGTTCCAATAACGGAATCCTCGCCCATCACCAGGTTGAACACGCCCTTCCAGCCATGGCGATCCAGCACGCGGTCGCACAAATGCTGCACTGCGATGGCCGTCAGCGGGGTCTTGAGCGAAGGTTTCCAGACTACGGTATTCCCGCACACCGCTGCCAGCAGCGCGTTCCAGGACCACACCGCCACGGGAAAGTTGAAAGCCGAGATCACGCCCACCACGCCCAGGGGATGCCATTGCTCGTACATGCGATGGCGCGGGCGTTCGCTGTGCATGCTGAGGCCATAGAGTTGGCGTGAGAGGCCGACCGCGAAGTCGGCGATGTCGATCATTTCCTGCACCTCGCCGCGCCCTTCGGCCAGGATCTTGCCCATCTCAAGAGTGACCAGCGCGCCCAGGTCGTCCTGAGCGTGGCGCAGTTCCTCGCCAATCTCGCGGATGATCAGCCCCCGCTGCGGGGCGGGCAGCATGCGCCAACGTTCGAATACGGCGACGGCCCGCAGCATCACGGCGTCGTAATCGGGCTCGCCCATACATTGCACGCGGGCGATGGTCTCGCCGGTGGCCGGGTTGATGGAGGCCAGTTCCGGTCCACCGCCCAGCCGGGTTATGGGTTCAATGCCTAGCCGCTTCAGTAATTCGCTAACCATGAGAATCCCTCCGTACCAACACCGAAGCGCCGTCCCGCGCTTTCCACTACCCGGCGCATACGCGTCAGCACGTCAGATTGAAACGCCGGTTCGAACCATTCGTCGTATCCATGATGTGCCGCAATGGCGTGCGCCGCCGCGCGCGTGGTGGCCCCGTGGCGCTTCACCGCGCGGACATGCAAGGGGTCCGCGATGATATTTTCGGTGGTCGCGTCCATCGCCATGGCTGCCAGTTCCTCGGGGTCTGATGGTAAAATAGGAACTAGAGTGGCGAAGGTTCGGATGCCAGCCTGCCGAAGCGTCGCCATCGCCCCAAGCCGTTCGCTCATTGGCGGGCACAGCGCTTCGAAAATCCGCCGGATAGGCTCGTAAGTTGTTGTTAATGAAAAGCTAACTCGAAGTTGGCTTCGTTTTTTCAATTGCTGTAAACGTTCCAGATCGCGCAGGATCAAAGGTCCCCGGGTTTGCAAAACGAACACCGCGGGAGGCTGCTCAATCAGCGCGTCCAGGATGCTAGGCATGGCGGGCTCGTCCGCTTCGGCGGGCTGATACGGGTCTACCAATGGCGAACAATAGATAACTTGGTTTGGCCGCAGAGCGCGTCTGAGTAGTTCCGGAGCATTGGCTTTGAATGTGGTGAACTGCCCCCAGTGCCGCCAGTCGTCCGGCTTCAATCCACCATGGATTTGAAGCGTGGGCACATAGCAATAGCTGCATCCGAAAGTGCAGTTGCGCGCCGGCGTCAGCGAATGGCTGAAGCCCGCGTCGCGAATAAATCCGCTGGTGGGGCTGAGAATGCTGCGCGCTTCGGCCTGATAAATTTGAAACGGCACTGCCTGTGTTTTACCATGTATCGTGACGCTCGCCGACTTTACCGCTTTCCACTTTTCGGACGAAGGCCGGACTTTCAAGGTTTACAAAAAGGGATCAGGCCCGGGCGTCCTAGTGATGTCGGAGATGCCAGGGATCGGCCCCGCGATGGTCACCTTCGCCCAGCGCGTGATTTCCCAAGGCTACACGGTCTGGATGCCGCACC
>JBBQUE010000805.1:0-1986 GCA_038212805.1 Bryobacterales bacterium
CAACAACGGCATCGGCCACCGTAATGGCGTGCCGAACCGCTTCCAGCACCATGGATCTGTCCTCACAGGTCATTTCCAGGCTGTCCTTGTTCATCAGATGGACCACATCAATCTCGGTGTCTGGCAAACGAAGCGACGCGAAATACGGCTCGATCTTTCCATTCACATTCTGAACGGTCCCCGTCTGTTCCGAATAAACCTTTTCGATGGTCCCACCGGTTGCAATCACCGCCACCCGGCGCATCAGGCCTTCCACTTGTAGTAGTAGAACAGCAGCGGCACCTTACCCGTGTTCACGATGCCATGAAGGTGGTTGGCGGGACTGTACATCATCGACCCAGGCCCGACGCTGGTCTTCTTGCCTTCCACCGAAATCTCGCCCGCCCCTTCGGTGACCACCATGAATTCTTCTTCCTCGTGCCGATGCGGAGGATGCGGGCTCATCCCCACCTTCAACAACAGGCTACCCGCCGTCATCGACTTTAATTGATCGGTAGGACCTTCGCAGTACACCCGCAGCTCCCCGAAAGGTTCATGGGTCAACTTCGCATGCGCACCATCGACCACCCCGCCAGCAAGTTTGAAGGAGCCCGCGCCGAACAAGGCGAGCGGAGCCATCGGCATCAGTTTCAAAACATCTCGTCGTTTGGCCATCTATTTCTCCAATTCGTGAATGGCGCTCATAAGAACCTTGCCTACCACCTCAAGGCTCTGCGCGCTTAGTTTATCCATTGTGTCCTGATCCGTGTGCCAATTCTGATTGTTCGTCCCGTAATCGAAATCGATCAAGTCGAGGGCATTCACGCCGCGATTGATAAAGGGCATGTGATCGTCTTCGATAGGGAACCCTGTATTGAGAAAGTATTTACCATAACCGAGAGTTTGCGCCGTCTCCCAGATTATTTTCCGCAAGGACGGAGACGAGTTCCCGTCGAGCAGAATGCCGAGATCCTTGTCCCCGATCATGTCAACGTTGATCAGCGCGCGAATTTTCCCCAACGTCCCGTCCGCCGCCCACTTGGAGGCAATGTGCCGGCTGCCATACAGTGAGTCGGTTTCAGACCACTGATCCACCGCTTCCTCGCCATCGAAGAAGACCAGATAAATGTCATCTCCGTGTGGGGTGCCTGCTAGAATGCGCGCCATCTCGAGCAGCACACCTGTTGACGATCCGCCGTCGTTTGCGCCGGCGAAGTTCTGCCCCGGGATCGCTTTGGTGTCGTAATGGCCTGTAATCACCGTGGCGCGTCCGGATTTGCCCGGGAAACGCGCGATGATATTTTCCATTTCAACAGGTCCGCGCGGGGTAGCCGCGGTGAAAGTATCGCGAATCAGTTCGCACTGCTTGGATTTGAGCTGCGTTTCGATAAACGACTGCAGTCGATGGATCGCGGGCGAGCCCGCTGGCCGTGGGCCAAAAGCCACCGCTTTCCGCGTGAACTCAAGCGCCGAGCTTCCGCTGAAATCGGCCCCGTATACCACTGCAGCCCACAAAATCAGGCTCGCTTTCGAGCACCGCATATGCCTTCTAGTGTAGAGTGCAGCGAGACTGCGTCAGCCCCGCCTATCCACAGCAAAGTCATCTACAGCAAAGCTCTCCGCGGGAGCAAATCTCCCTCCGGGCCGGGACACATGAAGATGCGCTACCGAAGCGGCGCTTTGTACGCGATTACGCCCATCGTTCTTGGCGACATACAAGGCCCGATCGGCGGTCTCAACCAGAGCCTGGGGCTTGCGCCGATCTGAGGCGACGCAGGTACTGACGCCGATGCTGACCGTCACCGGATACCCTTTCCATTTGAGCGATGCGATCTTACGCATCTTTTCCGCAATAACCAGCGCTCGCGCGTGCTCCACGTTCGGCAGCAGTACTGCAAACTCTTCTCCGCCGTACCTGGCGACGAGATCCGTTGAACGTACTACTGTCGGCAGCAGTTTTGCGAAGTGCTTCAGCACCTGATCGCCATCGCCGTGTCCAAACGTATC
>JBBQUE010000806.1:0-1982 GCA_038212805.1 Bryobacterales bacterium
GTCGCCGTCGCGTGCAGTTTCGCGGCGTTATGCTATGCGGAGCTGGCCTCCATGATCCCGGTCTCGGGAAGCGCCTACACTTATGCCTACGCCACGCTCGGCGAAATTTTTGCATGGATCATCGGCTGGGACCTGATCCTCGAATATGCGATCGGCAACATGGCCGTGGCCGTGGGCTTTGGCGCTTACTTCAACGATCTGCTCGACAATGTCTTTGGCTTCCATCTGCCGTCCCAGTTGACCGAGCCGATTTTCATCGAGGGCAAAGCCACCGGCGCCTGGTTTAACCTCCCCTCGTTCCTGCTGGTGATGCTGCTCACCTGGCTGCTGGTGCGCGGCGTTCGGGAATCCGCCCGCGCCAATACCATCATCGTGATTGTCAAAGTAGCGGCCATCCTTCTGTTTATCGTGGGCGCCGCGAAGAGTGTGGATGTTCACAACTGGCGCCCCTTCATGCCCAACGGCTACTCCGGCGTTCTCACCGGGGCGGCCATTGTGTTTTTCAGCTACATCGGCTTCGATGCGCTGTCGACCGCGGCCGAGGAATGCCGGAATCCGCAGCGCGATTTGCCCCGCGGGATTCTGTTGACGCTGATTGCGTGCGCCCTGCTCTACGCGGGCATGGCGCTGGTTCTCACCGGCATCGTCCGTTGGGACACTCTGAACAACGACGCCCCGGTGGCCAACGCCCTCAAGGCCGTGGGCCTCAACCGCCTGCGTTTCGTTGTGACCGTCGGCGCCTTGCTCGGAATGCTGAGCAGCGTTCTGGTGTCGCAATACGGGCAGTCGCGGATTTTGTTTGCGATGTCGCGCGACTCCCTTCTGCCGGACATCTTTTCCCGGGTCCACCCCACCTTCAAAACCCCCCACTTCAGCACTTGGATCGCGGGCATCGCCGTCGCCATTCCCGCCGGCGTGTGGGACATCGGCACTTTCGCCGATCTGACCAACATCGGCACGCTCTTCGCTTTCATCGTAGTCTCCGTCGGCGTGATTGTCTTGCGGCGCTCCCAGCCGGAACATCCGCGTTCCTTCCGCGTGCCCTGGGTGCCCTTCCTGCCGGCACTGTCGATCCTCGGTTGCCTCCTGCTGATGCTGAGCCTTCCGCTCGAAACCTGGATCCGTTTCACGGTATGGCTGGCGGCGGGCCTGGTAATCTATTTCCTGTATAGCCGCAAAAGAGTTGCCGACGCCGCCCCAGAGCCTTGATATACTGATAGTTTGCTCGGTCCGCCCCGGGAGTGCCGGAGTGTGCGCCCTGGGGCAGGAGTTGGCCTTGTTCTTTCATCTTAGGGACCTGGATGTCCGCGCCGCTCGGTTCGATGTCGAAATCGCGCCGGGAGTGATTGATTTTCAACTGGATGCAAAGGATAAAGATACCCATCTTCACCAGGCCGGGCCGCTCACTGCCAAGGGCAAGGCCGAGCTGGTGATGGGTTCGCTCGGGGAAATTCGGGTATCGGGACGCCTGGCGGTCGAAATGGGAGCCGACTGCGACCGTTGCCTGGAACCGTCGCGATTCGCGGTCGATTCTGAATTCGCGCTGCACTACCGGCCGGTGGCCGACGGATATGGCGACGAGAAAGAGATCGATTCGGGCGAGGCGGAGATGGGTTTTTACGAGGGCGACGGCGTCGAGCTTAACGATGTGCTGCGCGAGTTTATTTTGTTGACGCTGCCCATGCAGCGCGTGTGCATGGAAGCCTGCCAGGGAATCTGTCCGCTGTGCGGGCAGAACCGGAACCAGAAAGAGTGTCAGTGCCACGCGGAAATCTCCGACGACCGCTGGGCGGCGCTCAAGAGTTTGAAATCATAAAAAGGTAAAAGAACGTGCCCAATCCAAAACGACGTCATTCCAAGCGCCGCACCTCGACCCGCCGCGCTCACGATTCGCTCACACGCTCGGTTCTCTCCGAGTGCCCCAGCTGCCACGAACCCAAGCTTCCGCACCGGGTGTGTCCGCGCTGCGGAAAGTATAAAGG
>JBBQUE010000807.1:0-1969 GCA_038212805.1 Bryobacterales bacterium
CGCCGAGCCATGCGGCAAAAGGGCGGGTTGCGGCTCCGGGGGCGCCGAAAGGTAGAGTGATGTCGTCGAAAACGAATGCGCCGTGGATTCCGGGCCAGTAGACTACCAGTGCGGCGAAAAGAGCGGCGAGCGGAAGTGGCAGCTTTCGGGGCAACTTACAAAATACATGGTCGGTTAGCTTGTGCCTGAAGCGAGCCGCAGATCCGACATTTGTGGGATCAAGGAATACTCCATTCGCGCCGATGCGATTGTTTCCCCACATTGCTCGATTCCCGTTTCCATCACGTGCCCGCGCGCCGAAGCCAGCCGGAGATATTCGATCTTCTCCGGGTCGATGCCCATGAGCCGGCAGCATGTAGCGTCTACGGCGGCCAGATCCCGCCCCATCACCATCACCTTCGATGCCCGGGCATGCCCCTGAATCGGCCCATTGCCATCCATGCCGACAATGCCGTCGACGATCGCGAACGATCCCGGAAACTTTCGGTGGAGTTCGGCCACGGACCGGTCAATCCCAATAAAGTGCAGCTTATTCTTCGGCCAGCCGTAAACCGCGCCGGGAACCAGCCCGAACAGGTTCTTCATCGACAGCGTCGCTCCCGCCCAGTGATGCGTCTTCATTTTGGGAAGGGAAACGATCAGATCGGCCGCAAGAGCCGTATTCGGGAGATAGATCCTGTCCAAATCGGCGAAGCCCGAAACGGGGCTGACGTCATCGCGATTGAGATCGACGAAATGCCGGTCGAAGTCCGGAATTTCCGCTCGATAGCCGGCTTGCTCGATGAGCGACTGCGTATCACGCCGATGCCCCGGTCCTTCGCCGATCAGGACCTCGGATGCGCCGAGGCGTCTGCATAGCTCGACTGCGGCCGCGACAATCGCAACATCGGTGTTGATGGGCGCGAAGCGATCGAACTCTACCAGATTCGGCTTCAGCAAGACGCGTTTACCGGCGACATGCAGCCCGCATAGCGCGGCGCCGCGAAGCATCCGATCCACCAGATCCGAAGAATACGATTGCGCTCGCAAGATTGCCACGCGTGAAACTCCGGGCGGACCAACGCCGACGGCGGGCCGCCTGCAAGCCGTGCCAGCGGCAGCGGCCACGGGTATAAACGCTCGTCTCGATATCATCCGAAGACCCGGTTAGCCGCCAGCACCTGAAGAGCGGTCAAGCCGATGTCCGGTGTTAGGGCGCTATCCCCCAGGGGTGCCGCAACGCCATTCGCCTGAAGCGCAATGGTCAGCCACGCCTTTGCCAGAGGAGACCTGGTCTCGTCGTGCATTCGCGACGCCAATTCGAGCGACTTATGAAGCTGCGTCGAGCGGGTGCCTTTCAGCCCCAGCAGTGCAATCGCGGTAGTTTCGGGGTACGATACCAGATCGACACCATAGACGTTTCGATTGCCGTAATTCCATCCGCTATCGCGACAGCGCCTCTCGAACAGCATGCGTTCCGCGAGCGTAATCCGCTTCCGCAGCTCCACGCGCCCGTCCTGTTTGGCAGCCATCTTTAGTGCGAACATGGCGTGAGCTGTTGGCTCCACCCAGGAGGACGTGTCCGGCAGCCAGGGCCACCCCGCTAACGCAGGTTCCAAATCGACGACCGACCGAGTGAAATGGTAAGCGATTCGCGCACCGAAGTTATCTTCCGCACCCCTGACGCCGAGCAGCCACGAGACCCCCCGACGAAAGGAGTCGTCGTATATTCCCCGAATTCCATGTAGCGTGATGCACAAAGCTGTGCTCCAGTGCGGCTCGTCGACTCGCCGTGCCGGCTTCCACGCACCCTGAGGCAATTGCCAGGCGCGCATCAATCGCCAGCCGCGCTCGAAGGCTTCGGCGTGAGCCGCCGAAGCATGCAGCGCCAGAAGTGCGTAGACCGTCGGCTCGAGCCAGGTCTCTTTTCCCGGAAGATAGCCCCAGCCGCCGTCGCGGTTCTGGCATTCCGAAAGACAGTTCAGCCGGG
>JBBQUE010000808.1:0-1966 GCA_038212805.1 Bryobacterales bacterium
GAGATGATCAAGCGCGGGATCGTATCCGGCGCGGATCACGCCGCCCGCGGTTAGATTGGCCGGCGGCTCATCCGCGATGGCGTTGAGAATGCCGTCGCGCAACTCGGGAATTTCGTCCAGCTGGGCGTGGATCTCGCGAAACCGGCCGGATGCCAACACGCCGGTGTGCTGCTTCAGCTTGGGGATCACGGCCAGCGAGCGGCCCAGCGCCAGCAGTTCCCGCGGCCCAGCAGTCCCGATGGAGATCTTGGCCAGCAGCCGTTCCAGGTCCAGAATCTGCTCCAGCAGTTTCCGGATTTCGCTGCGCGCGATGGTGGCTTGAAAAGCTTCTTCCACGGCGTCCAGGCGCGCCTCGATTTCTTCGATCTTCAGGGACGGCCGCAGCAGGCGCTGGCGCAGCAGACGCCCGCCCATGCCAGTGCACGTTTGGTCCAGCACGCTGATCAGGGTGGATTCCTTACTTTCGCCCACGAAGAGCGGATCAAAGAGTTCCAGGTTCCGCACCGTGACGGAATCCAGAATCATGGAATCGCCGCGTTCATAGTAAGTGGGCTGGGCCAAGTGGTCCAAGGCGGATTTCTGGGTCTCGCGCAGGTAATGGAGAATCGCCCCGGCTGCGCTGACCGCCAGCGGCTTGCCAGCCAATCCGCAGCCATCCAGGGTCAGCAGTTTGAACTGATCCCGCAGGCTGCGGTCGGCATGATCGAAGCTGAAGACCCATTCGTCCAGGTTGGTGCGGAAACCCGGCACGGCATCCGCCCCTTCTGGTACCAGAACCTCGCGTGCCGCCAGGTTTTCCAGCACCGCGCTCACCTCCGTGGCTTCGATTTCCGTAACGCGAAACTCGCCGGTGGTAACATCCACGTGCGCCACCCCGGCTTGCGATCCCAGGCGCAGAACGGCGGCCAGGTAGCTGTTCTCGTGCGAGTGAAGCAACCCTGCCTCGGTCACGGTGCCCGGAGTAACTACGCGGGTTATCTCACGGCGCACCAATTTCTTGCCGGGGCTTGGCGGCTCCATCTGCTCGCAAATGGCCACCCGGTAGCCTTTTTGGATCAGCCGCGCGATATAGCCCTCGGCCGCGTGGTGGGGCACGCCGCACATGGGAATCGCCAAGTCTTTTTCTTTACTGCGCGAGGTTAGGGTGATGCCCAGTTCGCGCGCCGCGGTGACAGCGTCTTCGTAAAAAAGTTCGTAGAAATCGCCCAGGCGGAAAAGCAGCAAGGCCTGGGGCACCTGCTGCTTCACCGCATGGTATTGCCGCATGAGCGGCGTGGAGGGTTCCGCCGTCATCTATGCATACAGGCCCCGGAGTTTCACCGCGAACGCCACGCGATCAATAGCCAGCATGTAAGCCGCGATGCGATTATTCACCTGATGCTTTTCGGCATAGCTGACCACGTCTACAAAGCTGTTCACCATGATCTCGCGCAGGCGTTCATTCACCAGCTGCTCATTCCAGAAATAGCCCTGTCGGTCCTGCACCCATTCGAAATAGGAAACCGTGACGCCGCCGGCGTTGGCCAAAATATCCGGCATCACGAAAATCTTCTTGGCGGCCAGCACGGCATCGGATTCCGAGGTTGTGGGGCCGTTGGCGCCCTCGCAGATGATACGGGCGCGGATGCGGTCGGCATTGGCGGAAGTAATCACGTTCTCGGTGGCGGCTGGAATCAGCACTTCGCAATCCAGGAACATCGCCGTGGCCTTATCGATGTCTTCCGCTTCCGCAAAGCCCGTGATGGAACCAGTCTCGTGCCGATGTTGCATCAGGCCCGGTATGTTCAGGCCATTCGGGTTATAAACCGCGCCATCATATTCAATCACGCAGATAATCCTGAAACCGGCCTGGGACATCAGCTTCGATGCCATGCCCCCCACGTTCCCGAAGCCCTGAACCACCACCCGGCAATTGGCGGCATCAATGGATAAATGCCGCAGCGCTTCCTGCGTAACAATCATGCAG
>JBBQUE010000809.1:0-1960 GCA_038212805.1 Bryobacterales bacterium
TTCATCCTGACGCATGGGCTTCTCCAAACCGCTCAGGCTGTGAAGACTGACCACCGCGTAATCGCCTTCCACGGCGGGACGCGGGTCAATGTTGACGTACTGCGCCTTTTGCTCCCGTAGATCCGCCAGCCGCTTTTCTACCTCTTCGTCCGCCACTTCCGGCTCCTGATATTTCACTGTGACGCCGCGGTAATCGTGCAATTCAATCACCGGCGCCACTTCGAATTCGGCCTTAAACCGTAGGTCTTCGCCTTCGTGAAAGTGTACATCCTTTATGTTGGGAGCGCCGACGACATCGAGGTGTTCTTCCGCAACCGTCTTTTGAAAGAACTTCGGCACCAGATTCTCCAGCACATCCTGGCGCACTTCGTTCGGGAAACGCGAGCGGATAATGCTGGCGGGAGTCTTTCCCGGACGGAAGCCGGGCAGCTTCACTTTCGCGCGCAGATTTGTCACTACGCGATCCGTCTCGCGCGCGATCTCTTCCGCCGGAACGGTGATCTCGAGTTCGTGTTTACAGCCTTCAATGAGCATGAGTGGAAATTTCGGGTCCTGATCTCTAAGGGCAGTTGACTCCCTTACGGCCGGGGCTCAGAAACATCTGAGGCCCGGCTGTAAGGAAGTGGGTTTCATGGAGGTTAGTGAGCGGCGGCGGCGAGCTTAGCGCCTTCCTTGAGAGCTTCCGCTTTATCCGTAGCTTCCCAGGTAAACGTGTCTTCGGTCCGGCCAAAGTGTCCAAACGCGGCGGTCTTGCGGTAAATCGGACGGCGCAACCGCAGATGGTCGATCATGGCCTTGGGCGTCAACTTGAAATTCTCGCGCACCAGTTCCACCAGCCGTTCTTCGGGAACCGTTCCAGTTCCGAATGTGTCTACCATCACCGACACCGGCTCCGCAACGCCGATCGCGTAAGCCAATTGCACTTCGCAACGGTCGGCCAACCCGGCGGCGACAATGTTCTTCGCCACGTAGCGGGCCATGTAGCAGGCCGAGCGGTCAACCTTCGTCGGATCCTTACCCGAAAACGCTCCGCCGCCATGCCGGCCCATGCCGCCATAGGTATCCACGATGATTTTACGGCCGGTCAGCCCGGTATCGCCGTGCGGTCCACCGATCACGAAACGCCCGGTGGGGTTGATGTGATACTTGGTTTCGGAATCCACCATGTCCTGCGGAATCACGGCGTCAATCACCAGGTGCCGGACCTTCTCGCGCAGCGTCTCGGTCGAGACCGTATCGTGGTGCTGGATAGAAACCACCACGGCATCAATGCGGGTAGGCTTTCCGTCCACATATTCCACGCTGACCTGGCTCTTGCCGTCGGGACGCAAAAAGTCGATCGTGCCATCTTTGCGGAGATCGCTCAGCTTACGCACCAGCTTGTGGGCCAGCATGATCGGCAGGGGCATCAGCTCCGGCGTTTCGTTGCAGGCATAGCCAAACATCAGACCCTGATCGCCCGCGCCGCCGGTATCCACGCCCATGGCGATATCGGGGGACTGGCTCTGAATCGTATTCAGAATGCCGCACGTCTTGCAATCGAACCCGAAAGTGGCGTCGTTGTAGCCAATTTCATTGATCACTTCACGCGCCAGGCGCGGCACATCCACGTAGGTGGTAGTGGTGATTTCGCCAGAAATGATCGCGATTCCAGTGGTAATCAGAACTTCACACGCTACACGCCCGGTGGGGTCGGCAGTGAGCACCGCATCCAGAACAGCGTCTGAAATCTGATCGGCCATCTTATCGGGGTGGCCTTCGGTCACCGATTCCGACGTGAAAATATGTCGCAGCTTACTAGACAAAAATGAAATCCTCCCAAATCGCAGGCGCGGAACTTAAACCATAGTGTAACGCTCCCTGGGAAAAACGGTCAAATCCGTCGGATCCAAAACTACGACCCACCCGAAACCACACGCGTTCCGGGACGAAGTCGAGTGGCACGGTTGGCAGACTTAGC
>JBBQUE010000810.1:0-1951 GCA_038212805.1 Bryobacterales bacterium
GTTATGTTGTACGAGCCGGCTATCCCATTTGCCTGTACGTTTGGCCCATAGGCGACGCCCGATGTGACGGCAGTGACGGTCGCACTCTGGCAACGGGTATAGCTGTAACAAAGGATGGAAGTGAGGAAGTTCGCGCCCGGCCCGTTTTGGGGAGACTTGAAATCGACTTTGGCCCCGGCTACCGGGTTGCCGGCGGCATCTTTTACCAGAACAGACAAAGACTGCGCGTTTCCATTGACAAGCAGAGATTGGGGCGACCCGGAAACAACAGTGATGGTTTGGGCAAACGCGGGCAGGCCAGAAAGCAGCGCACCCAGTAAGAAAGTAAGACGCATGTATAGAAAAACTTTAGCAACGGGAACTCTGGAAACGCCCTACTGGATTACCACCACGAAGTCACTTACCAGTGGTGGATTCAGCCATGGTGAGAAACACGTTTCTGAGGTTCTCGGTATCGCCAGAGCGCTGGATAAGCAGGATGGATATGAGTTGGTTTGCAGGGTCGATCCAGCCCTGGGTACCGAAGGCGCCACCGTGTCCATAGGTTCCTTTCGAATGGCCGGCTAATTCGCCTAGCGGATCTGTGACGACTTCAAAGCCTAAGCCATAATCGGCGCCACGCATCCAGCCGACGGGGTGGATGCCTGTGGTGTGGGCTTCGGTCATGAGATGGACGGAAAAAGGGGACAGGTAGCGATGGCCGTTGTACGTGCCGTTGCTGAGCATCATCCGGTAAAGGTGCAGCAGGTCTTCTGCGGTGGAATACATGCCGGAGCCGGGGCCTGGAAAGATGGCACCTTTGCGGTACCTGGTGGGGTCGCCGCCGAGAAGGGATGCCGGGCCGGGCACCAATTTGCCACCCTGTTCGACGTAGACCATGGCGATGCGGGGGATGGTTTCAGGCGTGGGGTAGAAGAAAGAATCTTTCATGCCCAGCGGGCGCAACAGGCGGGCAGCGATGAAGTCTTCGTATTTCTGGCCGGAGCAAACCTCGATGATGCGGCCCAGGATTTCTATGCCGGGCGTGGTGTAGCTCCATTCCGTGGCGGGCTGGAAGAGGAGCGGCTGTTTAGCGAGCTGCTTGACCACGTCTTCAAGGGACCGGTTCATGAGCTGTTCGTAATCGTGGATGGCGGAAGGGGCGGCGTCCTGAATGCCGGCGGTGTGGGTGAGCAGGTCGCGGATGGTGATCGGGTGATTCGGGACAGCCAGGCGGCCGTTATCGGGACCAGTATTGGCGGTGACGCGCATGTTGCGAAATTCGGGGAGGTAGCGTTCGACGGGATCGCGGAGGGCCAGTTTGCCTTCTTCAGCCAGCATCATGATACCGATAGCGGTGACAGGCTTGGTCATGGACATGATCTGGAAGATAGTGTCCTTGCGCATGGGGCGGTTGGCTTCCATATCAGCCATGCCGACGGCATCGAATTCAACGATTTCGTTGCCGCGGGAGACCAGGGTGACGGCACCGGCTATGTTTCGGGCGGCTACGAAGCTTTCGATGCGGTGCGGGATCTGAGACGCGATGGATTGGGCGGAGGCGGCGGCCGCAAGGGCCAGGAGCAGGATGAGATTACGAGAGCAGGTGCGCACGGATAATCAGCATATCGGATTCAGGAGCGGTTGATAGGCCGAGCGATTGCGGGTTTGTCAGATAAACGGAAAGAGCCAGACTTCGGCGACTTGCACACCCCTGCCGTTTCCGCCGAGACCGGGAGCGCCAGACCATTGAAGCTGGAGTTCGCCTCCAGCGGTAGCGGATGGCGGGATCAAGAATTCCTGCGGTTCGGCGCCGGGTGGCTTGCGAAGGAGCGGGTGGATTTCAGTGTTCTGATTTGCCACCAGCCGGATTTTCGCGCGGGGCGTATCGCCCGCATAGATCACGCGCAGTTTGTAACGCGCTGTGGGATTCAAGCCTTGATAACGCATTTCGAGCGCGTCTTCCCACAGT
>JBBQUE010000811.1:0-1948 GCA_038212805.1 Bryobacterales bacterium
CTTGATTTGCTCCGCCCGCAAGGCGTGAAACCAGTTGATCACGTGCTCGCTGGCCTCCGCGGGCGGGGACGCAAGGGGCTTGGGCGGCATATCTTTCGCGGTCAGCCGTTCCATCACCAGCGCCCAGCGCGAATAATCCCGGGTAACTTGAGTCAGGCTGGTGTACGCTTTCAGATCGAACTGCGCCGCGGGAGACGGTCCGCTGTGGCAACCCACGCAATACTGGGTAACAAAGGGCCGAACGGTCTGCTCAAACTGGCGGTCTAGAGTAGCCGAGGCGGCAAAGGCTGCCGGCATCAGGGTTGCGACAATGAAGGCTGGGAGTGCTCGAAAATACATTACAGGGCTCAATATCTATGATACAAGTTTCAAAGATCGATCCGGGGCTCTGCTGCGATTGCGCACATGCCCAGGTGGTGACATCCGACCGCGGATCCATTTTCTACCGCTGCGCACTGGCGGCCACCGACCCGCGTTTCCTCAAGTACCCCAAGTTGCCGGTGCTGTGCTGCGACGGTTGGCGGAAGCTACAGGTTGCCGCGGAGAGCCTGTTCCCGCTCAATGGATTCGAATAGCGCCTTGAAATTGCCCTTCCCGAAACTCCGGCTGCCCTTGCGCTGAATGATCTCGAAGAACACCGTGGGCCGGTCTAATACCGGTTTGGTGAAGATTTGTAGCATATAGCCTTCGTCGTCGCGATCCACCAGAATTCCCAAGGCGGCCAGATCCGCCACCGGCTCGTCGATCTTCCCCACGCGGGATTCCAGCTCCGCATAATAAGTGGTGGGCACGCGCAGAAACTCCACCCCGTGCGCCTTCAGCGCGCTGACGGTTTCGACGATGTTTCCGGTGGCCATGGCGATGTGCTGTACTCCCGGGCCGCCATAGAAGTCCAGATATTCCTCGATCTGGGATTTGCGGCGTCCCTCGGCCGGCTCGTTAATGGGGAACTTCACCCGTCCGTTGCCGTTCGCCATCACCTTTGACATCAGGGCTGAATATTCCGTGCTGATGTCGCTATCGTCGAAGTGCTGATAAAGCTGGAAGCCCATCACGTCGCGGTAGAAATTTACCCAGGTGTCCATGGCGTGCCACCCAACGTTACCGACCATGTGGTCAATGAACCGCAGGCCAGTTGGACGGAATACGCGGTCCTCCTCCGTCACGGCCTGGAAGCCCGGCAGGAATACTCCCTGGTAATTCTGCCGTTCCACAAACCGATGGATGGTATCGCCGTAGGCCGCGATCGCCGACATCCGGACCTGGCCGTGGTCGTCACGCGTCACCACCGGTTCCAAAACCCCGCGCCCGCCCCGGTTGGTGGTCTCCTGGTAAGCCGATTCCGCATCGGGAACCCAGAGCGCGATGGCGTAAACTCCGTCGCCGTGACGCGCAACGTGATCGGCTATCTTGCTGCCTGGCTGCAACGACGTAGTCAGCACGAACCGGATCTTGTCCTGTTGCAGGACATAAGAACAGACGTCGCGCATGCCCGTTTCCGGTCCCCGGTAGGCCACCAGTTTCATGCCGAAGGCGGCCCGGTAGTAGTAGGCGGCCTGCTTGGCGTTACCCACGTAAAACTCAACGTGATCAATCCCCTGCAAGGGAAGAAAATCGGTACTTTTTACTGGCATAAAGCGGACTCCCGAACCGCTTCGGCCGCGGCTTCTAGGCAACGTTGGAGGTCCGCTTCGGAGCCTGTCGAAACCCGCACCGCCTGAGGAATTCCGAAGCTCTTCAGCGGCCGGATGATCACACCCTGGCGCAGCATGGATTAGGTGAAGCGATCGGCCTGCTCCTCATCGGGCAGCACCAACATCAGAAAATTCGCTTCCGAGGGGATCACGGTCATACCGAGCTCTTGAAATCCTTGCGTGAGAAAACGAAGCCCCCGGGCGTTCAACTCCAACGACCGGTGCAGAAACGCCTTATCCGCCAGCGCCCCGAT
>JBBQUE010000812.1:0-1948 GCA_038212805.1 Bryobacterales bacterium
CTTTTCCAAGCTTGTGCGGAAATGGATAAATATCTGCCGGGAAGCGTCGAGCTGTACCCATGACGCGCTCAAAGGGAAGATGAAACATAACTAAGTCCCAGGGCGGAGCAATCTGATCGAGTGTGCCTCTGGCAATCCGCACGCCCTCCGGTAAGATGGCATCGTGCTCAAGATGGGGGTCAATATAAGGATCAGCGCCCCGAGAGTTTGAAATCCGCAATGTGGAGGTGATCGGTAAGCCACTGAAATAGCAAGTCAACATGGCCCTGGTGTGCGCACCAGGCGTGTTTGTATTGGCGAGCTTAAAGCTGTTGTAACCCGGCGGATAATACCTTGTAACGGCAAGCGTCAGCGAGCCGCGGCCTAGTTGAGGAATCGCCGGAACTTCCAGCAGGTTGGATCAAACGATCCCTGCTGGTCTTCACTGCCGTGATAAAGGAGCGTCCCGCCATATTCGATCATCTCCGACGGGACCCTGTCGACCGGCTTCTTTCTGAGAGAAGGGTCGCAGTTGAGATCGCGAATGAACCCCCGCCCACGCCCACGAGCAGGCAGGCGCGGGTGGGGACGGGGTCAAAGCCCCGGGAGCCGGCGGGGCGGCTGTTTTGGTAGGGTCTACCCAGGGGGCGAGGCCGATATATTATTAGGAGCCCCATGGAAAAGCCTAAACTGAGTACCGCCCGCATCTGGAACATGAATTTTGGATTCTTCGGGATCCAGTTCGGGTGGGCGCTGCAGATGGCCAACATGAGCGCCATCTACGAATACCTGGGAGCGAGCCCGGACCAGATTCCCATGCTGTGGCTGGCCGCGCCGTTGACCGGTTTGATTGTCCAGCCGATCATTGGCCACCTCAGCGACCACACCTGGGGCAGGCTGGGACGGCGGCGGCCTTACTTTCTGAGCGGTGCAATTCTGAGCACGCTGGCCCTGATCTTGATGCCGAATTCATCCGCCCTTTGGATGGCCGCTAGCCTCCTCTGGATTCTGGATGCATCCATAAACATCAGCATGGAGCCCTTCCGCGCCTTCGTGGCCGACATGCTGCCCGATTCGCAGCGCATGAAGGGCTTCGCCATGCAGAGCGTCTTTATCGGCCTGGGCGCGGTGATCGCGTCGGCGCTGCCGTGGCTGCTGGTGAACTATGCGGGTGTTTCGAGTTCCGCGGCCGGCCTGCATACGATTCCAATGACCGTGCGGCTGTCGTTCTATCTGGGGTCGGTAGTGTTCCTGGGCGCGGTGTTGTGGACGGTGGCCACCACGCGGGAGTACCCGCCCGCTGATCTGGACGCGTTCCGAAAACACAAAGCCAACGGGGGCGGCATTGCTGGGGGAGCAGCTGAGATTCTGGCCAGCGTCCAGGCCATGCCGCGGACCATGAAACAGTTGGCCTGGGTTCAGATCTGCACCTGGCTGGGACTGTTCTGCATGTGGCTATACTTCCCGGTAGCCGTGGCTTACCACGTGTTTGGCGCTACGGACGCGCAGTCGCCGCAGTATACCGAGGGCGTGGCGTGGGGCGGGCTGTGTTTCGGAATGTATTCGGCGGTTTGTTTTGCCTTTTCGTTGGTGCTGGAACGCGTGGCCGCCGCGCTGGGCCGCCGCCGCACGCACAGCCTCTGTCTGCTGGCGGGCGCTTGCGGGTTGCTCTCCGTGCCCGTAATCCACGATAAGTACCTGCTGCTGGTTTCCATGGTGGGCGTGGGCATCGCTTGGGCCAGCATCCTCTCCATGCCTTACGCAATGCTGGCCGGTTCCCTTCCGCCGGCCAAAGTGGGCGTGTATATGGGGATCTTCAACTTCTTTATCGTGCTGCCGGAGATCATCGCTTCGCTCGGTTTCGGCTGGGTGATGAACCACCTTTTGGGCAACAACCGGGTACTGGCGGTGGTGTGCGGGGGCGGGTTCCTGGTATTGGCCGCGATCCTGGTTCATTGGGTTCAGGAGA
>JBBQUE010000813.1:0-1929 GCA_038212805.1 Bryobacterales bacterium
GCCGTTGCCCGCGAAACTCCGGAAGGTAATGCTCCACCGGATCGTTCAGTGAAAGCTTGCCCTCTTCCATCAGCATCATCGCGGCCATCGCAACCACCGGTTTGGTCATCGAATGCAGCTGAAACAGCGCGTCCGTCTTGAGCGGCTTCTTGGTCTCCAGATCGGTGTACCCGCTGGCATCCAGCGCCACCACTTTGCCGTGCCGGGCCACCAGCGTTACGCTGCCAGCCATCAGGCCCCGGTCGGCAAACCCTTTCATGCGGATCGGAATCTGCGCTAAACGGGCGGGGTCCAGGCCGCTCTGGCCCGCCATGGGAAGCGCAACCAGCAGCAATGTAGCTAAAAGACGCATGTGCGTATTGTATCCGTGCCAGGGGGAAGCTCGGGCATAATAACTTCAGTGATCCAAAACCTGCTTATTTTCGCCCTTGCCGCCACGCTTGCGGCCGCCGCCGATGCCGACCTCATCCTCCGGAACGGAAAGGTAGTCACGGTCGATGCCAAGTTCAGCATCCAGCAAGCGGTGGCAATCAAAAATGGGAAGATCTCCGCGGTGGGGTCTGACGCCGCCGTGTTGAAGGCTGAGCGCGGCCCAAATACCAAGGTGATTGACCTGGGTGGGAAGACCTTGCTGCCCGGCCTGGTGGATTCCCACGTCCATGCCGTGGATGCGGGCCTCAGCGAGTTTCGCGGACCCCTGCCCCCTCTCAACTCCTTCGCCGCCGTCCGGGCCTATATTACGCAGCAAGCCGCGAAGACGCCCAAGGGAGAATGGATTGTGGTTCCGCGGACGTTTCCAACCCGCCTGGCGGAGCTGCGCATGCCCACCCGGGAACTGCTGGATTTCGAGACAGAACACCCCGTTCTCTTCGACGCCAGCTACGTCCTGATCCTCAACTCCCTCGGTTTGCGTAAGTGCGGACTCACACGCGATACGCCCAACCCACCCGCGGGCGAGATCGTGAAGGATGCCAACGGCCAGCCCACCGGCGTCCTGAAAAACGCGCCTTCCCTGGTTGTTGGTCTCGATCGAACGGCGCATTTCACGGAAGCGGAAAAGCTGGACGCGCTGGAACAGCAACTCAGGCGCTACGTGGCCGCGGGTCTCACCACCGTCGGCGACCGGGCCGTGAACGCGGAGCAGATCGATCTTTACCAGAAGCTGCACGCCGCCGGGCGGCTTCCCCTCCGCGTGGTGATGACGTGGCGGCCCGACGCCGCTCAGCCCACCGCCGATTTGCAACAGCAGATTGAAGCCGCGCCCTACACAACAAATACCGGCGATGCCCGGTTGAAGTTCGGCGCTTTCAAGTTGACCCTGGATGGGGGGATGACCATCGGGACGGCTTATCAGCGATACCCCTATGGCGCTTTCGGCCGGCAACTCTACGGGAAAACCAACGCCGATGATCGTGGCCAGCTCTTCATTCCTCCCGCCAAACTGCTCGCCGTCATGCGCACGGCGCGGGATCGCGGCTGGCAATTAACCACTCACGATCAGGGCGGCGGCGCCGTGGATAACTTCCTCGACACGCTGCAGCAGTTGGATCATGAGAAGCCCATCCGGCCCACCCGGTCCCACGTCATGCATGCCAGCTTTCAAAGCCCGGCCGCCATCGCGCGCATGCGGAAAATGGGCATCCTCGCGGACGTGCAGGCTCCTTGGCTGTATCTGGATGGCGAAGCTCTGCAGCGTGTATTTGGGGATGAAGGTATGCGATATTTCTATCCTTTGCGTTCGTACATCGATTCCGGTATCGTAGTCGCCGCGGGTAGCGATCATATGATCGGGCACGGCAAGAACAATGCGGTGAATCCCTACAATCCCTTCCTGAGTATGTGGACCGAGATTACGCGCCTCACCACGCAAGGGAAGGTGATTCATCCGGAGCAGAAGATCACCCGCGCCGAGGCTTTGAAGACGCACAC
>JBBQUE010000814.1:0-1925 GCA_038212805.1 Bryobacterales bacterium
GCCAAGGCGGCGGCCCGGATCGGCGAGATCCAGTTGCCGCGCGCAGCCATGAGCGGCGCTGAAAAGAACGCGCTGGCTTTTGGCTATTGGCCCGAGAGGCACATTGAGCAGCAGCGGAAGGTGAATCTGCGGGCGCTAATCGACAAATCAGCGACCGACCCCAGGAAACTGGACGATATCCGAGGCTTATTAGCTCCGTTCCTGCGCGATACTTTGGTGGGATTGACCTACATGCACTATGCGCCCCCGGGCGCGCAAATTCTCAAAACAAACCCATTGTTCGTCCGGAGCCATGATTTCATCGGCTTGCAGGGCGCTAACCAGACCTGGAAATCGACTGAGGTGATGGGGGGCAGTTGGCCTGCCAGCGCCGGCGGCAAGCTGGTGGGATCGCTGTCTGGGCTACCCTATGCGCTGGCGGAGGCGGAGCAGAACTTTCTGATTCCTTCGCGCGAACAGGCGCTGATCTGGGGCGATCTGGTTCCTCAGTTGATCCTGAGCGCCACCGTTTCACGCTGGTGGAACGTCACGCCGGGCCAATTGCACTGGGTGGGTCTGCACATGAACTACGCGGAATCGAAGATGGCGGAGGCCTGTTTGAATGCCCCGCAGCGCCAGCTGTTTCTGGACGCACTGGACCGGCATGCCACCCCGGCGCGGGTTCGTAAGGTGGCCAGGTTACTGGAAGCAGGCGAGATGCGGGCCGCGGTTGAAAACGTGATGCCGGCGGAAATGTTCGCGGTCAGCATGGATATGCTGTCGCACCCGTCCGGCGATGACAGCCCCATCGTCAAAGATATCCGGGCCCAGGCGGCGGAAGCCCCGGAAAAGCTGAGCTACGCGGCTGTGTCGCGCGCCTTCGGGACGCCTAAACCCACCTTGGCCAATTCGTATTCGCCGCAGTTGCTGAATCTGCGCACGTTCCCCACGCTGATGGGATATTCCAGCCGGATTATGGCGGAGAGCTGGGAATCGAATTTGCTGTACTACGCGGCCGTTGCGGATGATCTTCACATTCCGCCATCGCAGTTAAACCTGTTAGTACCGGCCTGGACTCAGCAGACCGTGGAGCGAATTTTCGCCACGCATCTGGAGGATTGGCCGGCGCTGCTCCGGTCTCTGCGGCTGGTGGGCGAGGAAGTCCGGCAGAAGAGCCGCAAGCAGTTGGCTTCACCCTCGGACGGGCAATAAGGCTGTCATTCTCGAACTGGAGGAATGCTTGATTTCAATGCGTAAGATTTCCATGCTGGGCGGAGCCATTGGCCTGTCAGGCGCGCTGATGTGGCTGGGCGCGCAGGAGCGGCCAACCTTCCGGGTGAAGGTGGATATGGTGGTGCTCAGCTTCACCGTTACCGACAGCAAAAGCCACTACATCAATGGCTTAAAACCCAGCGATTTCCGTATCTACGAAGACGGAATTCCGCAAAAGCTGAACACTTTCGGAGAGGGCAACAAGGCCCCGGTCCAGGTGCTGGAAAACGGCCAGACGAAGCCGCTGCTGGCAGCTAATCCGGCGGGCGCGGAGGGGGACACCAAGGCTGCGGGAGGCGAAATCCATTCGGACGCTTTCGTGGGCACCAACGTATTCGTGCTGTTCGACACCAGTAATTACATGTACCGTGGCTTTGTTTATGCGTCCGACGCCATCGCGGATTTTGTGCGCGGATTGGACCGGGCGGATTCGGTGGCGGTTTATACGTTTAGCCGGAATCTGTCGCGCCCTGGCCCGTTGACTCGGGATCGGACCGAGGCTATTTTCGGGCTTCGGAAAGCCGTGGCTGGGGATGATGCGGCGCTCTATAACGGCCTGCTGCTGACTTTGCGGGACGCAGCCAAGGTTCCCGGGCGGAAAGTGATTATCGTGTTCTCGAACGGACCGGACAATGCCAGCATGGTAGCGCCCGACGACGTCCGCGCCGTGGCCG
>JBBQUE010000815.1:0-1890 GCA_038212805.1 Bryobacterales bacterium
ACGTCTTCCAGATCGTTGACGTAGTCCTCCACGTAGTCGTGTGCGATGGTGGTTTCCGCACGCATCGCCTCGTCATACGGCAGGCGCTTCACATCCACATTACCCGCGCACAGCAACTGATTGGCGCGTTTCTCGATCGCGTCGGTGACGGCCTTCTCCGCCGGTCCGCCATCCGGGGGATTGTACTTGAAACCGCCATCCTGCGGGGGATTGTGTGACGGCGTGATCACGATGCCATCCGCTGTGCCGCCCTGCTTCTCACGGTTGTGCACAATGATGGCGCGGGAGATCACCGGAGTAGGCGTAAAGCCGTCCCAATCCTGTATGTAGACCGTCACGCCATTTGCCGCCAGTACTTCAAGCGCGGTTCTCTGCGCCGCGTCCGACAGGGCATGCGTATCCTTCCCCATGAACACCGGACCGGTAATACCCTGGCCCAAACGGTACTCACAGATGGCCTGGGTAATCGCCAGAATATGGGCCTCAGTAAAGGTGTTTTTCCCGGGCGTGCCGCGGTGTCCGCTGGTACCGAAACTGACTAACTGCTTCGCATCGGACGTGTCCGGTTGCCGCTCGTAATAGGCGCGTTCAAGTTCAGCAACATTGATGAGCAGCGACCGGGGAGCAGGCAAACCTGCCAGTTCGTGAAGGGCCATTAAGGTTATTGTCCAAGGATGCGGAAATCGAGGCGGCTGAACTGGCGAAAGCCAGCGTCCAGCGTAACCAGCCTGCGCCGGGCTGAAATCGCAAACGCAGCAATGTAAGCGTCTGCAACAAGCTTAGCGGTGGGCATCGGGTATTTCAAAAGCCCGCCGGTCGCCGGTGGCGACACCAATAACCGAGGAACCCTTGCCCTTGTCGCCGCCGCCGACCGAAAAGCGGGCGTGTTCCTCAAAAGAAGAGGAAACGCATAGTCGAGACCCTCAGACTCCGCCACAAACTCCACCCCTTCATCCTCCAGCAATTCCTGAATGGTGCCCCAGGCTTTCACCGCAGGGACTGCGTATTGCCCCATGACTGACCGATTCCCCAGCAACCGCACCAGCGACAGTTGCACCATGCGGCACAGACCTGCTTCGCCCGCAGAAAGATCGTCAAACCACTCTCGCGCCAAAGTGTGGTGATCGTGATGACTCACCAGCAGAGCAAGGAAAACGTTCACATCAACCAAACATGGCTTCACCAAGCTGCTCCGGCGTCAGCATACCAAGCTGAGGGCCCAGTGGACCACCCAGAGCCGGAGGGGCTTTGCGCTTTTTGGAACTGACGGGCCGCAGTTTCTGCTCCACTGCCGCCACAAAGAATTCCCGCAGAGAGATGCCGGAGAGCGCAGCCTGGCTCTTCGCCTGCCCAAGAAGTTCATCCGGAAGTTCAACTGTCGTGCGCATATGGCACAATTGTGCCACATCATTTGACGGTCTGCAAACCGATGGCCGGCAGGTAGATTCCCTTCGCTTCCCGCTTCCACCAGTTGCCCGTTTTCATTCGTTCACCGAACGTGGTGAAGTGGTATTCGTAGAGCATCGCCCGCACCTGCGCCGGGCGCCGGCCTTCGAACGGATCACTTTCCATCAGCGCCAGAACGGGCCGTGAGCCTTCCAGCAACGAAATCAGGAACCGCACAAACCAGGGGTTTTGCCGAAAATTACCCAGCGCCGCAAACCACATCTGCCAGTCCAGACGCGGCTGAAACGGAACCACCCACCCTGGGGCCCGGTTCAGTGGTCCGGTCTTATGGCGGAACACGTAAGGGCGCCAGTTCTGGCCGTCTGTGGTCCCTTCCACCTGTACCTCCGCGCGCCTTGTGGTCATGACGGCGAAGAGCCCGTACTGATTGACGATTCCGAAGGGCGCGACCGCGTCGGAGACGGCGCGCATGGGCTCGCTGGA
>JBBQUE010000816.1:0-1877 GCA_038212805.1 Bryobacterales bacterium
GACAGGCGGCGAAGACGCGCGACCTGGTACTTGTAGCCTTCTGCGGCGAGCTGGCCACGCCCCCGCAGGAACTGCTGGACCTCTGCTGCGAGGTGGTTCTGGTGCGGCGGCATGGCTCGCATTACCGACGCAACACGACCCGCCCTGACGTGGTGGAAGAGTTCGACACCGAGACGTTCCGGGCGTGCCTGAAGCAGACCGCGAACCGCTGGAAACCGGCGGTGGTGCAACTCGAGTTCACGTGGATGGCCCAATACGCCGGGGTTTGGCCCGCCGCGAAGAACATCCTGGTGGAACATGACATTACGTTCGACCTGCAGGAACAACTGCTGGCAGCGAGCACCGAAGCCGGGGCGGCGCGCTGGGAGCTGGAGCAGCAGACCCAGAAGTGGCGCAGCTTTGAGACCCGCGCATGGGGCGAGGTGGACTGCGTAGTCGCCATGTCGGCGAAAGACGCGGGGGCGATCCGGGCGAAGTCCGTCGTGGTGATTCCGAACGGCGTGGACTGCGACCGGTTCCGCCCATCCGATATCCCGCCCGAGCCACGGCGACTGCTGTTCATCGGCAGCTTTCGGCATCTGCCGAACCTGCTGGCGTTGGAGTTCTTTCTGAAGGAAGTCTGGCCTTTGCTGGGTCCGGGTTTCCGGCTGCATGTGATTGCCGGGGCGGATCCGGCTTACTTTCTCGACTTTTACCGGCAGCGGGTGTCGGTCGATTTGTCGCAGCCCGGCATTGAGCTGGAGGGCTTTGTGAGCGATGTCCGGCGGGCTTATGAGCGGGCCGAACTGGTAGTCGCGCCGCTGACCGCTTCTGCGGGCACCAACATCAAGGTACTGGAGGCGATGGCCATGGGGCGCGTTGTTGTGAGCACGCCTGCCGGGGTGAACGGCCTTGATGTCACGACCGGTAAGGACGTGATTGTCGAAGCTTCCGGCGAGGCGCTGGCGGCGGAGATCAGAGCGCTGTCGAATGATGCGGAGCGTCGGTATGGCATCGAGCTTTGCGCCCGGCAAACCGCCCTCCGATTCGACTGGGCTGTCATCGGACAAATGGCAGATACGCCGGAACCCTCCGCTGCCACTTTGTAAACTGAGCGCCGAAGCGCCCCTGCAGGAGCCGATCTTCCGCGCGAACCCGGATCTCCGTCCCGATCAATCCGAACGCGATGGCGAGCGGCCAGCCTGGCAACGTTCCCGCGAAAGCGATGGTGGTGAGCAGCATCAACAGGATGGACAGGTAGATGGGATGCCGGACGATGCGATAGGCGCCGGACTGAACGAGTTGGTGGTCATCATTGAGGCCCGCATCCACGCGCCATTGCCTGCCGAGGTTGCCGACGGAGGTCCAGGCCAGCAGGATCGCCGATATCGCGAAGAGCAGTGCGGGGGCAAGACGCCACCAGTCCATCGGCTGACGCCAAACACGAGGGCCGTGGGTGTTCGCGATGAAGAAACCTGCGGCCACGAAGAAAATCCCGAGGCGCGCTTTGGGGTCAATCCGGACGGCAGTTCCCTGCCCTTTCGCGCGATTTAAGAAGAACGGCGCGATCCATGCGATCCAAATCACGGCCATTACAATAAGTCTGATTTGTGTTGTCATACGATTCCCATTGTCTCCTTTAATTGCCGCGCCCGTTCGCGGCTCACATCACGCTCTTCGCCATTGGCGAGTTTCACTTTCCACGTCCCGCTGAACCACGGCATCAGTTCGCGAACCGAGTCGAGGTTCACCAGTTCACCCCGGCTAATGCGGAGGAAGCCGGCGGGCTGGAGCATGATTTCCAGTTCGCCGATGGACTTTTCGACTAACAGCCGCTCGGTCGCCGTGCAGGCGAAAACGAGTTTATCATCAATCTCTGCGCGGATGATGTCTTTCAC
>JBBQUE010000817.1:0-1877 GCA_038212805.1 Bryobacterales bacterium
ACGGCGCGGCGGAGTTTAGCCGCGACCTGGATTTGTTGATCCTGCTGGAGGACGAAAATCTCGGCCGTTTCCGGAAGGCCTTGGACGATCTCGACGCAGGTCCGATCGCGGTGCCTCATTTGGATGCGAAGCACCTGTTGCGTGGCCATGCGGTCCACTTTCGATGCCAGCGGGCCGATGTGGCCAAGCTCAGGATTGATCTGATGTCGTCGTTGCGAGGCGTGTCACCATTTGATCAATTGTGGGAACGGCGGACGACGATTGAGGTGAATGGCGAAGCCATCGACATGCTTGGTTTGGAGGACCTTGTCCAGGCTAAGAAGACGCAGCGCGATAAGGATTGGCCCATGATCCGCAGGCTACTGGAACAGAGCTTTCTCGATCAATCCGAGTCGCCGGGAGCCCGCCTGGTGGAGTTCTGGCTGCGCGAACTGCGGACCCCTGAATTGCTGATTCGCGTGGTGGCTGAATACCCCAGTGAGGCTGGGCGGGTGTCCGCGTTCCGGGGCGCGGCTCACGTTGCGTTCGGCCGCGATGTAGCCGCCGTTGCCGAGGCGCTATTCGCGGAAGAGGCAGAGGAACGGCGCAAGGATCGCGTCTACTGGGAACCGCTCAAAAGAGAATTAGAGGAATTCCGGCGTCACCGGGCGTAAGCAGCGCCCGGCTTGTTCCTGTAGTAAAGTGAGGGGCATGGTCGTTCATTTCGATTTCGAGGGGGACGTCTGCCTGCTCCGGTTGGAAGGGCGCTTTGCGACAGGTTTGGATTCAGACTATCTGCGCGGCAAGGTAGACGAACTGAAGCGGCTGGCCTGCAAGAAAGTAGTGGCGGATTTCACCAAGGTCTCCTACATCGATTCCACCGGTATCGGATTTCTGATTTCCGTGTACACCACCTTGACCAGGGATGGCTCCGGCCAGTTCGTCCTGGCAGGGGTGAATCAACGGGTCCAGCAGGTGCTGGAACTCACCAAATTGACCGGGATCCTGCGGGCTTTTCCAGACTTGGATGCTGCCCGGGCGGCTATCGGTTAGTGGCTTCGTTTTCCATCACCCGGCGTGGGATGCTGGCGTCTCTTGCCACGGGCGCTCCGTTCGCCGGACTCGCGCAGGGACGACAGCAGCTGCCCAATTTGCTGTACATCCTGGCGGACGATCTCGGAATCGGCGACCCCACTTGTTACAACAAAGATTCGAAGACGCCCACGCCGGCCATCGACCGCTTCTCCCGTGAGGGTGCCCGCTTTACCGACGCCCATTCGCCCTCGGCCGTCTGTACCCCCACCCGCTACGGGATCCTGACCGGCCGCTACTGCTGGCGTACCTCGCTGAAGAAGGGCGTGCTCCGGGGGTATTCGCCCAGCCTGATCGAACCCCGCCGCATGACCGTCGCTTCCATGCTGAAGTCCAAGGGGTACGGCACGGCCTGCATCGGCAAGTGGCACCTGGGGCTGGGCAGCCAGGATAAGACGGATTACTCGCGGCCATTGCACCCGGGCCCGCTCGATTTTGGCTTTGATTCCTTCTTCGGAATTCCGGCCTCGCTCGACATGGATCCGTATGTTTACGTGGAGAACGACCGGGTGGTGGAACAGCCCACCGGTACCGTGGCTGAGCGCAAGGAACAGCGCGGGATCTTCTATCGTGGAGGCCCCGCCGCGCCGGGTTTTCATCATGCAGAGGTGCTTCCCAAGCTGACCGAACGGGCCGTCCGCTGGCTGGATGGCCGCCGGGGTAAGACCGATCCGTTTTTCCTGTACCTGCCCTTGACCGCGCCGCACACGCCATGGCTGCCCGCTGAGAAATTCGTGGGCCGGTCGAAGGCGGGGCCGTACGGGGATTTCGTCACCATGGTGGACGATACCATCAGCCAGGTGCTG
>JBBQUE010000818.1:0-1875 GCA_038212805.1 Bryobacterales bacterium
CCGGGTTCCACGATGTCCCGCCGTCGCCAGTGGTGGCGACATACATGCGCCCGTTTACCGCGTCGCCGATCACGATGCCGTGCAGTGCATCCCAGAACGCCATCGAATCGAAGAAGCCCTTCAACTCAGGGTTCTGAAACAGCAGGTTCCAATGTCCCCCCGCGTCTTCGGTTTTATAGATGCGCGATGCAACACCCGGCCCGATGCTCATCAGAACCGCGCGGTTGGCGTCAAAAGCGTGCAGGTCCCGGAAATCCAGCGTCTCAGCGCCCGGCACCTGCTTCGCGGTCCACGTTTTGCCGCCATCCACCGTCCGCAGGTACGTCCCCGCGGTGCCCGAAGCCCATGCCACCGAATCATCGACCGCCATCACGCCACGCAATGAAGCCGTGCTGTTGCTCACCTGGGGAACCCACTGCGCCAACAACAACAGCAGCGCCAGGCCAATCACCTGGCTTCAAGCGCCTTGGCAATCGCGGCCGCGGCCACGGGCTCAATCGCTTGGTAGCCTGCGTCGTTCGGATGCAGCCCGTCGTAGGTGAATTCCTTCTTCAACAGGTTCGCGCTATCGATCATGGCCGGATAATAATCCAGATACACGTGGCCATTCGCCGCCGCGTAATCCTTCATCCATTGGTTCAGCGCCAAAATCGTCGCGGGTGGGCGCTTTTCGGTTTGCGGACGGATGTAATCGCACACTGGCATTACCGACGACAGCACCACTTTGATGTTATGCGCCTTGGCCATCTCCGCCATGGATGCCAGGTTGTCCTCAATCATTTCCAGCGTGGACGGCCCGGTGTTGCCCGCGATATCGTTGGTGCCGGCCAGGATCACCACCACTTTCGGATTGAGCGCAATCACGTCCGGACGGAAGCGGATCAGCATTTGCGGCGTGGTCTGTCCGCCAATGCCCCGATTCACGTACGCCTTGCCGGGGAAAAACTTGCCGTACTTACGGCCCCACGCATCTGTAATGGAATCCCCCATGAACACCACGCGATCTGCGCCGGCGGCCGGGAGCGCGGAGTTCTCTGTGCGGTAGCGCTTCAAGTTGGGCCAGTCCATGGCGCGTTGGTTCGCGGCGTCCAACGCTTTGGTAAGCCGGACGATTTCCGGCGAGGTCTCACCTGGGTCGGCTACCCGTGCTCCGGGCGTCGTCGATTGCGCCCAAACGGTGGCGCTCAGCAGCAATATCGGTATCAGTGTTTTCAACATGGGTTTGAATGATTTTAGCAGGGCGGACCAGCCAAATCACAAACCGCACGGCGTGAACGAATGCCGCCATTACTCCGAAGCCGGAGTACACCGCCGTCACGCCCAGCCACTGCTTGGCGTACCCGTGCGGGATGGAACTGGCGGCCAGGTCCGGACGCGCCAGCCGGACGAAATCCGCGATGAAAATCGGAACCCACGCAAAAGCGAACAGACCCAGAATCATCCACGGGCTGCCAAGTGCGCGCCGGACCGCCCTCACTGCTGGCTGGCTTGCGCGACCTTGACCGGGGCCGGCTTCAAATACTGGTCATACCAAGCCACGTAACGCTCATACCGGTCGCGGATGTAACTGGGCCGCGTGAAGCCGTGAAACTGTCCAGGGTACACCACCAGGCCGGTCGCAACCCCCAGGCTGCGCAAAGCCTGATACATCTGTTCGCTGCCCGCCACCGGGACGTTGAAATCTTTTTCGCCTCCCATGAATAGGGTCGGCGTCTTGATTCGGTCCGCCTTGAAGAACGGGTACGAGATCTTCAACCACGCTTCTGGATTCTTCCACGGCGGTCCAATCTCGTTATCGTATTGGAAGGTGTACTGATCCAGGCCGTACATAGTGATCTGGTTCGCGCTCCCGGCCCCGCTGATAGCCGCCTTGAA
>JBBQUE010000819.1:0-1870 GCA_038212805.1 Bryobacterales bacterium
GCCCCGACATTGAGACGGTTCAGCAATCGGCCGACGCTCTTCTCACCATCGTCAACGACATTCTCGATCTTTCGAGGATTGAGTCAGGCCGGGTCACCCTGGAATCCGAATCATTCGATCCGCGGTCCCTGTTGGAAAACGCGTTGGACGTTTTCCGGGCTCGCGCGGAGATCAAAGGAGTAACCCTGGAGCTGCGTCTGGAAGGGTTAGGAGGACTGGCAGTTGGCGATGCCGGCCGCGTTCGCCAAGTCGTCCTAAATCTCATTGGCAACGCCGTGAAGTTTACTGAGCATGGGCAGATCATCGTGTCCGCTGTGCAGCGGACAGTATCCGGGGAATCCACGAGGGGATGCAGTGGAGTATCCACTGGGTTATCCAATGTGTTCCGTGTTTCCATCGCGGATACGGGAATTGGAATCAAACCGGAAGATCAACACAAGCTCTTTGAGAAATTCTCCCAGGCTGACGCGTCCACCACACGGCGCTACGGCGGATCGGGACTGGGCCTTTCCATTTCGAGGAAACTGGCTGAGCTGATGGGAGGGAGCGTGGGCTTCGTGAGCGAATATGGCATAGGCTCCACCTTCTGGGTGGAACTGCCTTTGGAGGTCTGCAAAATGGTTGAGATAGATGAGGGTGTGTTAGCCTGAGGGCGAATCGTGTCTTTGCTCCCTTTCCTTCACCGGGTCGCCGCCCGGGAAGACCTCCCCTCTTCCAGCGCGGAAGATGCGATGCGTGTGATCCTGGGCGGAGAAGCCTCCACGCCGCTGATTGCCGCGTTCCTGGTTGCGCTGCGGATGAAAGGCGAGACTTCGGATGAACTGCTGGGGTTCGCGCGCGCCATGCGTGAGAAATCTACCTGGGTGGATATCGGAGTGCCGTCAGAGCCGCTGCTCGACACCTGCGGAACCGGGGGGCAAGGCGCATCCACTTTTAATATTTCCACCATCGCGGCAATCGTGGCGGCCGGCGCCGGCGTCCGGGTAGCCAAGCACGGAAACCGGTCCATCTCCAGCCTTTGCGGCAGCGCCGACCTGCTGGAAACCCTGGGAGTGCGGATTTCACTCGAGATTCCGGATCTGGCGCGGGTCGTACGTGAGGTGGGTATTGGCTTCCTTTTTGCGCCTTTGCTACATCCCGCAATGAAATTTGCCCAAGCGGCGCGTGTGGAACTCAAGATGCGCACGGTATTCAATCTGCTTGGCCCGCTCACCAACCCGGCACGAGCCTCCGCCCAGCTCATCGGCGCACCCTCGCCCGAAGCGGCCGCTCTGATGGCAAACGCCTTGGCGGGCCTGGGTATCGAAAATGCTTTCGTAGTCCACGGTTCAGACGGTCTGGATGAGGTCACCACCACGGGGCCCACTTTGGTATTCCAAGTTCGCGGCTCGCTCGTGGACCATCAAACATGGACGCCCGAAGTTTTCGGAGTGCCCATAGCCATTATCGAGGCGCTGCGCGGCGGCGATCGCCAAGCCAACGCGCACATCGCGCTCCGCGTACTAGCCGGAGAATCGGGGCCAGCCACCGACATCGTAGCCGTGAATGCCGGCGCTGCTCTGGTGGCCGCCGGACAAGCCCGCAGCCTCCGCGAAGGTGCGGAAATGGCTTTTCAATCCATGCGATCAGGGCGCGCCCAGGCCAAGCTGCGCGCCCTGATCGAATTCACCAACCGTGACCGCTAATACGTGTTCGCGGCTATCGTTCGAAAGAGGCTCGGCCTGGACGCCAATATCTCTACCAGATTCTACAGATTTTCAATGTTACTCCTTTCGAAAACATGCCTCTTTTACAGGTGTTTCAAGAGGCTCTCTCTCAGGAAGCCGAAGGCGATAATTCTCACCAGCTGATTCTGTTCGACTTATAGCCG
>JBBQUE010000820.1:0-1854 GCA_038212805.1 Bryobacterales bacterium
CGGTCGGCCAGCACGGCGGCGATTTCCAGAAGGAATCCCTGCTGCGTTCCATCGAATCCGCCCACCGCCTGCTGAGTTCGTCCTCCGCCAAAGCCTTCGATCTTTCGCTGGAGCCCAAGGCTAAGTACGACATCTACAACACCGGCCGCTTTGGTCTGGGCTGCCTGCTGGCCCGCCGCCTAACCGAAGCCGGGGCGCGGTTTATTGAGGTGACCACTGAATACATCCCGTTCAAAAACTGGGACACTCACGAAAACGGCCACACGCGGGCGATAGGCATGAAACAACAGATTGACGCGCCCATCGCGCAACTGGTGCTGGATCTGGAGGAACGCGGGCTGCTGGATCGCACCTTGATCGTGTTGGCCAGTGAGTTTGGCCGCGACATGATGGTGGAAGGCAAGCCCGATAAAACCGTGAAGAATCAGGTGACCGTCCCGGACGTGATGGCTGAGCCCAAGCACTTCGGCATGCATCGCCACTTCACGGATGCAGGCTCCGTACTGCTCTTCGGAGGCGGCATCCGCAAAGGCGCGCTGTATGGCAAGACCGCTGAGGAGCGCCCCTGCAAAACCATTGAAAATCCGGTGCGCATCGATCAGCTTCACGCCACGCTATACCGCGCCATGGGGATTCCGGCCAATCTGTCCTACACCACCGAAAAACGGCCTGTCTACGTCACCCAGGACGGCAAAGGAGTCCCCATCGACGCGCTCTTCGGCTAGCGCTTTGACAAATCGCGAACTAAGATATCTTTAAAGCGCATGTTGCCATGCCCGCCGGAGTGCAACTGCAGGGCAATGCCGCCATCCTTGCCCTTTGGCTTCGGATCGGTGTAATCCACCATCTGGATGCCGTTTAACCGCGCCACGTACCGGTTGCCTTCTACTTTCAACAGATACTCGTTCCATTCATCCTGCCGGACCACGGTCTCGTTCTCCGGTGCAGGCCAGACAATCCAGCCGCGGCCCACGTCGTAAACCCCGGCGGTATGCTTCCCGATCGTGCAATCGATCTCAAACTGCGGACCTTGCGTGATATCCGCCGTCCCCGGCTTAAACTCCGCATGGAAGAAAACGCCGCTGTTGCCGTCGGTCTCGCATTTGAACTTCAGCGAAAGATGGAAGTCCATGTAATTCTTCGCGGTCTTTAGATATCCGTATTCCTTGGTGATCGCCAGGCCATGGATGGTCCCGTTCTCCACTTCCCACTTCTCATGGCCAACCTCTACCCAACCCGTAAGGTCCTTGCCATTGAACAATGAAACCCAATCCTCACCCGGCAGCTTGGCCGTTTGCGCAAGCGCACTACCACAAAGAAGGAAGAAAACCGTTATGTATCGCATCACTTTATTCTGCACCCAATTCAGACCGGATCTGAAACGCAATACCGTCCGCCAGCGCTTTCACCTGACCTGCTTCCGGCCCTTCCACCATCACACGCGCCAAGGGCTCCGTCCCGGAGAACCGCACCAGAATTCGCCCGGTATCACCCAAAACCGCCTCGGCCGCGCGGATCGCGCTTTGGACGCCCGGCAGTTCGCTCAGGGGCTTGCGCACCTTCACCCGCACGTTCACCAGCAACTGTGGATAGATCTTCAGTTCGCTCGTCAGTTGATCCATATCCTGGCCGGAACTGGTCATGGCATCCAGCACCCGCAGCGCCGTCAGCATACCGTCGCCGGTGGTCGCGTAGTCGCGGAAGATGACGTGGCCAGACTGTTCCCCACCGATCACCGCATCGCGCCGCAGCATCTCTTCGAGGACATACTTATCGCCCACCGGGGTTCGGACCATTTCAATGCCATGCGCGCGCAGCGCCCGCTCCAGGCCCAGGTTCGACATCACCGTGGCA
>JBBQUE010000821.1:0-1848 GCA_038212805.1 Bryobacterales bacterium
CAGCATTGATTGGTTGCGTGCAACGTCGCTGTGGGTCATCTTGCCAATAGCTACGCCGCGCTTATTGGTTACCACGACCACCGGAAAATCCAGCGCATTGAATAAACGAACCCAAGCGAAGATGGCGGGGAAAAACTGAAATTCCGCCCAGGAACGAACGTAGCTGCCCTCGAGTTTTACATTGATCACGCCGTCGCGGTCCAGGAACACGCAGCGGCGGCTCAAAAACGGTCGCTCCCGATGTATACGATCTTGCTGCCTTGCGGATCGAGGGAAAACGGAACCTCCCGTAAATCGCGCAGCTCTTCGCGCAGCCGGTCCTGCAAGTGCGGTTCACAAAAGAACAACAGGAACCCGCCGCCGCCTGCCCCTAACAATTTGCCGCCTAATGCGCCAGCCCGCAGCCCGCGCTCATAGTAGCCATCGATTTGTGGATTGCTGATAGAGGTCTCAACCGACTTCTTCGCTTCCCACGCACGGTGCAGCAACTTGCCGAATACGTTCAAGTCGCGGCCGCCAGTGACCACGTCGCGCAGTTCGCGCGCGATCGAGCACATTTCACGCAACACTGAAAGCTTCCCGGCGGTACCGGCGCTCTGCTTTGAGAGCACGTCTCGCGCGTCGCGTGTGAGCCCGGTGAAAAACATCATCAGCCTGCGATTCAGTTCGCGGCGGGTCTCCACGCTGCAGACAACCGGGTCGACAAACACAGTTCCATCGGGATTGAACTGGATCATCTGGAGTCCGCCATAAGCGGCAATGTATTGGTCCTGCTTGCCGATCGGTTCTTCCAGCTTGTCGATTTCAATGCGACAGGCATCCTGGGCCAAGCGTTCCGCGGTCACAACGGTTCCATTCATCGCGTACAACGCATGCAATAGCCCAACGGTAAAGCTGCTGGACGATCCAAGTCCGCTTTGCGCCGGCAGGTCGGCCATCGAAACGATTTCAAGACCCCGCTTTACTTCCATGCTGCGCAGACATTCGCGAACGATGCGGTGATCGATTTCGTCGATGGTGTCGGCGTGCTCCGTACGCGAGTAACTGATGCGGAAGTTGTTGCCGAAATGTTCCTTCACCGCCAGGTACATGTACTTGTCGATGGCGGTTGAAAAGACAATCCCCGGTTCGTGTTGATAGAAGGCCGCCAGATCGGAGCCGCCCCCGGCGAAACTGATCCGGAACGGAGTGCGGGTGATGATCATATCGCCAGCAGCTCTTCGATCAATTTCAGCCGGTCGGGTGTACCGATGTCGTAGAACCGTTCGCGGGTAATATGCGCGATCAGCTGGCGCGCGGTAATCAGCTTGGGAAATATTTCCTTCTCAAGCGAGACTGCGCCTGCCGGGGCGATCAGATCAACGATAGCGCGGCGAAACGCCAGCACGCCAGCCTCAACATAGGGCAATACATCGGGTGAGTCCTTGTCATAACGCGTCACGAACCCATCTGGATCGACGTCGATGTTATTCTTCACCGATGTATCGGCCAACCGGTTGTCGTAAACAACCACCAGTCCCTGTACGCCGGCTTGCTCCAATTGATCCAAAGCCGCGTTGTAGTCAATCGGCAGATACGAATCGCCATAGATCAGTAGGAACACTTCGGCCAACTTTGCGCAAGCTTCGCGCAACGCCCCGCCAGTGCCGAGCGGGGATTCTTCGCGCGCATAGCGAATCGTGAGACCGAGCGCACTGCCGTCACCAAAATAGTCCTCAATCTGCTCGCCCAAATATCCGGTAAGGAGCAAAATGTCGCCAATGCCCTGGTCACGGAGAACCCGCAACTGATGTTCAAGATAGGGCTTACCACCGACGGGAACCATGGGTTTCGGAACTGTCTTGGTAA
>JBBQUE010000822.1:0-1831 GCA_038212805.1 Bryobacterales bacterium
CACGGCGAAAGTGCCGAAAGCGGAGTGGACCAGCAGTGCCGTGCGTATCACCAACGTTGCGGATCAGCCGATTATCGCCATTCTGGTTGGCCAGCTTTACCAGATTGAGAATGGCTGGGGTTCACAGGTGGTGACGTGGAACCGGCGAACCACGAATCCGGCTGAGGGCGGATTGGCCAAGGGTGAATCGCAGGAGTTGAAACTGGAGCCCAAGAGCGAGACCCCGGCACGCCGCCTGGTGGGCGTGGTCTATGCAAACGGCGAAATGGCGGGGGATCCGGAGGCCATGGAATCGCTGGCCGGGATTCAGCACGCGATTGCGGCGGAATTGCCAGACCTGATCCGCCAGTTTCAAGCCGTGGCGGATGGGGGTGCGAGCCAGGCCGAAGCGGCACAGTGGGTCAAGAACTGGAAGAAAGACGCTGGCCGGGAGATGACGCCGCCCGATCCAACCGAACGCAAAGCCCGGTTGCCACAGGATTATGAACGCTACGCCATCCTGGAAATTCGCGGCCGATTGTGGCGCTTCCTGGCATCATCCACGCCGGCGGAGGCTTTGGCCGATCTGAAGCAGTGGCAGACCAGCTTGGCTAAACGCTAATCCATGCGACTGCTTGCCCTGCTTGGCTTCGTTTTTCTGACGGCCTGTGGTCTGAACTGGACGCAGTGGGGACAGAACGCGCAGCACACCGGATTCAGCCAGGCGATAGGGCAGGCGCCCACCCGGATTCTGCAGGATATCGTCTACGATCCGTTCGTGCCGGAAGAACAGGCGGATAGCGGAGGCGACCTGCTGGCCCACTATCCCGCCGCCCTGGTGGATGGGGCCGACGTGTTCATGCTGCGGAAGACCGGAAGCTGGACTCCGTGCCAAGCCACAGGCCCCGGGAAGCCTGCGCCGTGCGGAGCGGATGCCTGGAATTCCCAGGTTTGGAATCAGGTGAGGCTGCACTGGGAAAACGGCTCCCTCGTTGAGAAATGGAGCTTTGCGACAGCCTGGAAACCAGTCCCGAACGCGGGCGGACTGGGGGGTTGGGAACCGGTGTTCCACGCGGTGGTAGTGGCCAGCTATGTGTACATTCCCGGACCGGATGGGATGGTGACCAAGGTAAATCGCGAGGATGGCTCAGTGGCCGCCACGCTGGCTCCGTCGCTGGGGGTAGCGAACGCCTATATCGCGGGTCCGCTGACCGCCGATCTCGCGGGCAACGTCTATTACACGGTTCTCGCTCTGGCCGCGGCGAATCCATGGTCCACGAATTCGACCGGAGCCTGGCTGGTAAGAATTGGGCGGGATAACAGCGTCCAGACCGTGCCTTTCGCCTCTTTCATGCCGGGCGTTCCAGCGGCAACGGACGGCTGTTTCACAACATTTCAAAGCGCATTCGGAGGCGCATCGCTGCCGTGGCCGCCGTCTCCCGATGCGCTTCCATCGCAGAGCCCCTGCGGATCGCAGCGGCCCGGCATCAATATTGCACCCGCCATTGCTCCCGACGGCAGCATTTACCTGTTGAGCCGGGCGCATCTGAACTCGCGCTATTCGTACCTTGTGGCGGTGAATCCGGACCTGACGCCCAAGTGGACGGCCTCTCTGCGTGACCGGTTGAACGATGGGTGCGGCGTGATAACCAGCGGATGCCGGGCGGGTGCCGCCGTGGGGGTGGACCCCGCTACCAACCAGCGCCCCGCCGGCCGCGTGGTTGACGACGCTTCGTCCTCGCCGGTAATCGCTCCGGATGGCAGCATCCTTTACGGGGCCTATACGCAATACAACTTTCAACGCGGCCATCTATTCCACTTCAGCGCCAGCGGCGGGTTCTTGAATTCTTAT
>JBBQUE010000823.1:0-1823 GCA_038212805.1 Bryobacterales bacterium
GGAATTCAATGCCAAACAACTGGCGCAATTCGCGCTTGTAGTCGGCTTCCAGCTGGCCCTGGCCGGGCGGCAGCGTTGCGCCCAGGGGGTTATAAACCAGGCTCAGGCTCAACCGGGAACCGGGCATTCCATACCCCAGCGCATTCAGCTGCCGCAGCGCCCGGATGCTTTTGTCGAAAACGCCGCGCCCGCGTTGCGCGTCCACGTTGCCGGCCGTGTAGCAAGGCAGGCTGGCGATGATCTGAACCTGATGCGCGGCCAGGAATTCACCTAACTGTTCCATGCCGGGCTCAAAAAGCACGGTTAAGTTACAGCGGTCAATCACTTCCCGCCCCAAACCGCGCGCGTGCTGAACCAGCTTCTGGAAGTTCGGGTTCAGTTCCGGAGCCCCACCCGTGATATCCACCGTGCGAATATCCGGATTCGCCGCCAGCAGTTGCATTACACGCTCCGCCACACGCCCTGGCATGGTTTCGGTGCGCTTGGGGCCGGCGTCCACATGGCAATGGTGGCAGGCTTGGTTGCAGACCTTCCCGACGTTGATCTGAAGCGTAGTCAACCGGGTACGCACCAGCGGTCCGTAGCCGCGCTCCGCTAGGGTATGGTCGAACCTTCCATCGGGCAGGATTTTCAATAACGGAGAACAAGTGGCCATCGGACCTTACCTTATTCTATCCGCCCACTTCTATCCGCCCAGTTCCGTGCGGGCCGCGGAGCCGGACGTGCGACATGGAAGCGGGCGCAACCGTCAAGTTATTCAATCCGGTCAACTACCTGAGCGTTCAGGTACGCTGGACTGAAAAAAACTGGCCGCCGATGAACGCCGATAAACGCAGATAAGATAACCCTGGCCTTTCCTTGCTTTGGTCTTATCCGCGTCTATCTGCGTGCATCCGTGGCCAGTTTCTTCGCCTTTCGCCCCTCTCCGTTTACCAGGTACCCAGCGAAAACGTAGGGTAAGGGTGGACCATGTCCGCAATGCAGCCAAACCAAGTGCAATCCCTGCCCGGCTTGCGGCGCTTCCGCCGGTCACGATCATGTCATATTCAAAAGACATCGCCCATCCAAATGACCCACCTTCGAAACACCAGAATCCCAGTCTGTATCTTCGCAAAACCACCCGAGGCCCCGGAAGTGAAAACGCGTCTCATTCCTGCTCTGGGTGCGCACGGCGCGGCGGAATTGGCCTCTGCCATGTTACAAGATGCGTGGCGCACGGTAAGTTCTTGCACCGGGGTTCGCCCCGTGCTGGCCACCACCCGTTTGGGCCATTTCCCCATCCTGGCGGCCGCGGCCGATGTGGGGCTCCAAGATATTTGGCTCCAAGGCGAGGGCGATCTGGGCCAGCGCATCGAACGCATCCTGATCCGTGGTCTGAAGGAGGCCTCCGCCGCGATGGCTCTCGGCGCAGATTCTCCCACGCTGACCGCGGCTCATCTGCAGTGCGCGCTCGACGGCTTAGTTGGGCATGAAGCCGTGCTGGGTCCGTGCCCGGATGGCGGGTTCTATTTGATCGCGCTACGCAGATGCATGCCAGGCCTGCTTGCCTCCCTTCCCTGGAGCACCCCGGAAACACTCCAGGCTGTCAAGCAGCGTTTGCAAGCGCACGGGTTCTCCATCGCCGAATTGCAGCCCCTCTTCGATGTAGACACACCTGCCGACCTCAAGGAGTTGGCTCATCCAAATACCGGGCCGGCCACCCGTGCCTGGGTCTCCCGGAAGTCATGCGAATCACCATCATTGTTCCAGCGTTAAACGAAGCGGCGTGTATCGTGGAAACACTCCGCGCCCTGCGCCAACTGGACGGTGAAAAAGAGATCGTC
>JBBQUE010000824.1:0-1809 GCA_038212805.1 Bryobacterales bacterium
CACCGCTGGCACCGGCGCACTTTCCACTGCCCGGAAATCCCGGGCCTCCACCGATCCCAGAATGCGCTCCGCCGCCAGAGCCGCCAGCTCAGGATCCGTACCCGCCACAGCCTTCAGATTGCGCAGCACGAACATCAAATCCGTCGTCCTCACCAACGCCGGAGGCAGCCCCGCCAGCAGTTCGCGAAACAAATCCACTCCGGCACCAGGCCGGTTCGCCGCCAGCCAGTCCAGCAGTTCCTGCACACCTGGAATGGCAATCTGCCGGGCATTCTTCGCCGTCCGCGCCGCTTCTATCGCGGTTGCAACCTCACCCAAATCCAAATGAAAGCGAATCTGCGCGTTAAACCGCTCCGCCACAGTCGGAGCCGCCGCCAACGCCCGTTCGTAGAACTCCCGGCTCAAGGACGGCATAGCCGGCTTCAGCAACGCCGATGCCTCCAACCCGCTGGCGAAATTCCCCGCATCCAAGGCATCCCGCAACGCCTGCGCCGCTTGCTTCACCGGACTCGCCTCTGTAATCGAGACCACGCGATCCACCGGAACCATGCGCTCCACCTGATGCAACCCACCTGGCCACTCAATCTCCACCGTATCCACGCGCGCCGCCGTCCCCAAGCCGAAATGCAGCCGTAAATCGTTTTGCGAAAGGTAACTGCCGCCGCTGCGCACCTCATCCATCTGCGTGCGCCCCCCAGCGGTCAACGTCACCCTGGCACCAATCGCGCTCCGGTTGGCTTTCGTCCCTGTCAGCTTCAACGTCACCCAGTGGTTGGCATTCCCCCCGCTCTGCTTCAGCAACGACGGCGGTTCATTCTGGTTATTCACCAGGACCGCCACCCGCCCGTTATTCTCCAGGTCGCCAAACGCCGCCCCACGAGCCGAATGCGCCTCCAGAATTCCCGGCCCTGCCACCTCCGAGACATCCTCAAACTTGCCGTTCCCCGAATTCCGGTAAAGAATCGCACGCTCCTTATAATGGATGTCCAGCTTCAGCCGGTCCACCTCAGGGAACACGTGCCCGTTGACAATCAACAGATCTTTGAATCCGTCGTTATCGAAATCGAAGAACCCGCATCCCCACCCCACGAAGCGCGTATTCCGCGACAGCCCCGCCGCGATGGTGACATCCTCGAACTCACCCCGCCGGTTCTGTGCCCGGTAAAGCGTCTCGCGTTCGTCGGAAAAATTGGTCCGGAAAATTGCTAGCGCGCCGCTCAAATCGTAATCGGCCGCCGTCACCCCCATCCCTGAGAGCGCCTTGCCATTCGAATCAAAAGCCACCCCGCGCAGAAGGCCCTCTTCCTCGAACTTCCCATTCCCTTGATTGATGTATAGCAGCGAGGGCGTCTGATCGCACGCCACGTAGATATCCATCAACCCGTCGTGATTGAAATCGCCGGTCAGCACGCCCAGCGCGTAATTCTGATGCGGTCCCGCGATGCCGGATTCCATCGACACATCCGTAAACACCCCATGGCCATCATTGTGATACAGCAGATTGCGATCGAACGGCAACCCGCGCGGACCGCAATTCACCGCCATCTCCCGATAAAAGCAATAAGGATTGTCACCCGGCTTGGGCGTCGTCTTCGGATCGAACTTCAGGTAATTTGCAACAAACAGGTCCAGATGCCCGTCGTTGTCGTAATCCAGAAACGCGCAGCCAGTGTTGTACCGCGTGCGATCCTGCGTCAGGTGGGCCTGCGCCGTGACATCCTCAAACGCCCGGCCCCCCACGTTCCGGTACAGGTGGTTGCCGCCCCAGTAGGTGACAAACAGATCGGTAAACCCATCGTTATCGTAATC
>JBBQUE010000825.1:0-1801 GCA_038212805.1 Bryobacterales bacterium
CCGCTTCCAACGAAATGCGGCCAGTGGGGGGCGCGGGGGGAAGAACTTGGGGTGAAGAGTGTCTGCAATTCAGCGTTGAAGCGAGGACCAGCAAGACCAGGAAGGCGTTCAACTTCACACGCGGCCTATAGGCATCAGGCATCTATCGACCTTCCATGGTCGTCGAGCCTGCGTTGCTCTTCGTTCTGATTGACTGGTTCTCTTGGATCGAAGACCGGAATGGCCAGCATATCGTTGAATAGCCGATTGGTCCAAGCGTATTGTGCTTGCCACGTCGGGAGCGAACGGGGCCGGTCTGGCTTGAGGGGGTGACTAACAAGTTCCGTACCATACGGTGTCTTCGATGATAGAAATCTTCGATTGTACCCACCATTCCCGCGGGAGAGTGAATTCTGTAGTCGAACATCTCGATCATACTACGAAGATGAGCGCCGGGCTGTTTCAATCCGTCCGCGTGCTGCAACGAGATCGGCACGTCGGGTTCCAGTGGCGGGCTTGCTCGTAATTGGTTTCGGATGAATAGTATAGAAAGCTGCTTAAACTTCCATTCCGAGAAGCCTAGCGCCCATGAAAGTGATCGATTTTCCATTGCGGTAGACGAACATATCTCCGGCATAAACGCTGCGGCTTATTACCAGATTGCCGGAAGTGAAGCCGGTAAAGAAATTAGTCCGCGCCAGTGCGCCTACCGAAAGGCACACCGCTCCAGCGAGCAAAAACTTATACATCGATTCTCCACGTAAGCGCTTCAACGCTATCTGGAGGTGATCCTGGGGTGGCGATTAGATCCGGCCAAACTTCGCCACGGCCTCCCGGATGGACTTGAACCTTTCAATGAAGGGCAGCATCTGGTGCTCGGTGTCATCCAGTTGTTGCGCCTTTTTCAATACCTCGGCGGCCTTGTCCCTGGGCACCACGGCCACGCCATCCTCGTCGGCCACAATAATGTCGTTGGCATTCACCCGCGCGCCGGCGCATGTAACTGGAATATTCACGCCCGCGAACCGGTAGTGATTAATCGTGGTGGCTGGCGCGATGCCGCGGCTGAAAACTGGAAATTGCAACTTCTTGATTTGTGGCGTATCTCTGACGGAGGCGTCCACGATCGCCCCCGCAAAGCCCCGGTATTTCATGGCTGTCGCCATCAGACCACCCATCCCCGCATAGTCCAAACCGTCCTCCAGCACCATTATATAGACCGAACCCGGAACCGCCGCGTCAATCGCATTCAACATGCCCTGGGATGCCGCCGAGCCCTCTTTATGCTCATCCTTTTTTAGGAGTACGGTCACGGCCGGCCCGGCAAACTTCGTGGTGAATACCGGGCGCATGTCGTGCGACATGTACGATTTCCGGCCGTAAAGCTGCTCCATCGCATCCGAAACCGAGGCGACTTCCACCATGCGGAAGCCCTCAATCAGCGGATCCCCTGAGGGTTGCGCCAGCAGCCAACCCGTCACCAGAAGAGTAGAAATGGAAAGAAAGAGCAGAAGTTTTTTCATGGCCGTCTATTTGATGAACTTCTTATAGAGGTCCGCGACATGGGCGGCTTCGCTATCGCCTGGATGAATCACCACGCGCCACAGGAAATGCAGCGACTTGCCCGCCTCCAAAATCCAGTGGCTTTCCGGCTGAGTTTTGTCAAACGCCTGCTGTCCAAATGGGTTGAGCGCGAACAGGCCGTAATCGCGGACATGCCAGTAAGTTGGGAAGCGAGGATTGGTGGGGTGATCGAAAATCGCGACGCCCAGCTTTTCGCCTTCCACGTCGCCGGAATAGTCCACCCACGCCGAACGCTTGC
>JBBQUE010000826.1:0-1775 GCA_038212805.1 Bryobacterales bacterium
GAAGAACGGCGCATCCGTCTACGGCACGCGCGGGGGACCGGTGGCTCCGCGTCCGTGGGGCGTGACCACGCAAACGAAGGACAAGGTGTACGTTCACGTATTGGATTGGCAGGACGATGTATTGGCGCTGCCTTCTCTACCGGGGTTGAAGAATGCGGCCTTGCTTTCGAATGGACACCCGGTGAAGATCACCCAGACCGCGGGCGCGACGCTACTGCATTTTCCGTCCAGCGAACGGGATGCGGTGGATACTATCGTGGTGTTGGATAAAGCGCAGTAATGGCCACCATTTCGCTGGACGATGTGCAAGCCTCGGGGCGGCGGATCGCGCCCATCGTACACCGGACCCCGGTGATGCACTCGCGCATCTTCAACCAGCGCACGGGCTTGCAGGCGTTTTTCAAGTGCGAAAATCTTCAGCGCGGCGGGGCGTTCAAGATCCGGGGCGCGGCGAATTTGATTTATTCCATTCCAGTGGAGGATCGGGCCAAGGGCGTGGTGGCGTTTTCATCGGGGAACCACGCGCAGGCAGTGGCCATTGCGGCGGCATCGATCGGTATGCCGGCGACCATTGTGATGCCCACGGACGCCCCGAAATCGAAGCTGGAAGCCACGCGTGGCTACGGAGCGCGGGTGGTGATGTATGACCGGATGACCGAAAAGCGCGAGGCGATTGGCGCGCGGATCGCGGCCGAGACTGGAGCCACCCTGGCCCCGCCTTTCGATCACCTGTCGATCATAGCCGGACAAGGTACGGTGGCACTGGAACTGTTGGAAGAAGTTCCCGATCTGGATGCGTTGGTGGTGTGCGTAGGGGGGGGCGGATTGATGGCCGGGTGCGCCGTAGCGGCCAAAGGGCTGCGCCCGGGAATCAGGATTTTTGGCGCGGAGCCGGAGACCGCCAACGATACCTATCTCTCGTTCCGGAAAGGCGAGCGCGTGGGAATCGCTCCTCCTCCCACTATTGCGGACGGGCTGCGGTCCGAGATGCCTGGGGCGTTGACGTTTCCCATTGTTCAACAAAACGTGGAGGATATCTTGCTGGTGAGCGACGCGGAGATGTTGGAAACCATGGCGTTCTGCCTGACCCGCATGAAACTTCTGGTGGAGCCGAGCGGAGCTGTTTCGGGCGCCGCGGTACTATTTGGCAGGCTTCCGGCTGGATTGAAACGCGTGGGCGTGGTGATTTCCGGCGGAAATGTAGACCTGGAGTTTCTCAGGTTGCTACCGGTTCCAGAATAGCGGTAGGCAAGCAGGTTTGGGGCAGGAGCAGGGATGGGGAACTACAAGGGACGTTAAAGGAAGTCTGGAACCGGCGGCGAACCGAAAGTGCTAGCGGGCGGGTTAGCTCGCAAACGAAATCGGAACTGAATTTTAATTGCCCTTCACGTCAAGATAGTGCGAGAAAAGTCCTCTGCGTTACAGATTATTTTCGGATTTGTTTGGGGAGTTTTTCGGAAGCGATCTTGTGGGCCACTGTGTTAGGATCGAACTCAACCTGGAGAATACCAACATGCCATGTGATGCACAGGAATTGAGAAACGTGCCCCTTTTCGGACTTCTAGACGATGAAGAAATTGCCGTGTTGGCGGCGCAGGTTGAAAAGAAGACTTTCGCTCCACGGCAGCGCATTTATAAACTCGGCGACCCGGGCGGACAAGCTTATATCCTGATTTCCGGAATGGTCCGGGTGAGCACGGTGGATGAAGACCAGCAGGAAGTAATTGTGGATGAGCCCGCCCACGGCGAGTTTTTCGGGTTTGCTTCCATGATGG
>JBBQUE010000827.1:0-1774 GCA_038212805.1 Bryobacterales bacterium
CATCGCGGAGATTCTGGGCTCGGCCACATTCGGCCTGGGCGATCTGCTGAGTGTCGGGCTGCAGGCCGCGCTGTTGCGCTTCCAACGTCAGGCCGAACACACCGCCGATCGCGCCGGCCTGTTGGCGTGCCAGGATGCCGAGGTGGCCATTCGCGTTCTGATGAAACTGGCCGGTCTGCCCACCAAGTCGTACGGCACGATGAACACCGAAGATTTCATCACGCAAGCCCGCGAATTCCAAGCGCTGGACGCCGACACTCTCAGCCTGGTGGCGAAGTGGCTGAGCACGGTAGGTTCCACGCCTCCGTGGACCGTGGTACGGGCGCAGGAGTTGCTGAAGTGGATCGATTCCGGCGAATACGATCAACTACTGAAGAATCCTGAGCAGCGGACGGTAAAACTGCCCACGGGGGTCTTGGCGTTCTGCGGGGGATGCGGCGCTCCGTTGCGAGGCATGGAAACGTTTTGCCCGCGCTGTGGAAAGCCCGCCCCGCCCATCCCAGGCTTAGTGAAGGGGGCTGGGCGTTGAAGGTTCTCTATCTGGCGCCTAACCCGGCGGACCTGCCCCAGTTCAATCCCAGCCGGTTCTCGGCTTTGCCGCCCTGTCCGGACCTCACGGAGACGGGGATCAAGAAAGCCTTTCGCGCCGGCCCGTACGACGTGGTTCACTTCGTGGGCCATGCTCAATCGCGTGGGGCGAACTACGCCACGTTGGCGGTGCTCTCAGCCGATGGACGGGCCCGCTGGGTCACATCCGGTGCCGTCGCAGCCATCACCGAACTAGCAGGGGCCAAGCTCTGGGTTCTCCAGGCCTGCGACGAGGCCAGTTCCTCTTTCGATCCCATCGCGCAGGCCATCGCTGCCCGGGGCATCGCGGTGCTCAGCGCTCCCGCGTCCTGCGGGCCGTCCCTCGCAACCGCGCTCCAGTCCGCGACGGATCTTTCTACCGTGGCGCAAACCCTGTCATCCACTGACCCGCGCATTAGCCTGTTCGGGACGCTGCCGGAGCAAGTGCCGGACCAGGTGATTATCCCGCCCCCAGTCCCGGCGGCCGTCCCGCAACCCACACGCCCAGCCTGGCAAGATCAAATCGCGGCCAAGCGCCAGACCGGAGCCTTCGACGTCTTCCTCTGCCACCACACCGCGGATAAACCGGCTGTCCGCCAGATCGGCCAGCGCCTGATGGAACAGGGAATTCTGCCGTGGCTGGACGAATGGGAGCTGCAGCCGGGCCAGCCGTGGCAGCGCCTGCTGGAATACCAAATCAACGGGATTCGCACCGCCGCCGTGTTCGTGGGCGCGGGCGGCCTGGGCCCCTGGCAGCTTCAGGAAATCGATGCGTTCCTGCGCGCCTTCGTCAAACGCAACTGCCCGGTGATTCCCGTTTTGCTCGGGGACGCCCCCGCCCGGCCTGCGCTTCCGGTCTTCCTGGAAGCCATGACCTGGGTAGATTTCCGCACCGGCATACCCGATCCCTGGGCGCGCTTAGTCTGGGGCATCACCGGAAAGCGTCCGTTCAATTAACTGGCATATACGCCCCGCACATAGGCCAGATCCCGCCGCATGATCGCGATAAATCGCTCCTTCGGGATATCCAGCTTGGTCTTCCCGTCATACGCCTGGCCCAGCTCAGGATATTCAAAATGCAGCTGCACCGGCCCTGCAAACCCCGTTGTCTTCAGAATCTCAAAGAAGCCGGCGAAGTTCACCATTCCCTTTCCGGCGGCGCACCACTGCGGGACCCACGCACCCTTGGCATTCTTCTCCCAGAAGA
>JBBQUE010000828.1:0-1747 GCA_038212805.1 Bryobacterales bacterium
GTTTTTACGTTCCCACAAATTTTGCAGCCCCGAATCAACCACTTACGAATCGAATGGCCCGGAATGCTTGACACGCCATTCCATACTCAAACTACGCAGAGCCTGTCAACGCTCTTCCCCACAACAATCTAATCCCAACCCCAGGAGTTCAAACCCATGGCCACCCAAGCCCAGATTGACGCCGCCCGCGCCAACGGAGCCAAATCCCGCGGCCCCGTCACCGAAGAAGGCAAAGCCAAGTCCTCCCAAAATGCCTTCCGCCACGGAGCCTTCGCCGCCACCGTCGTCCTCGCCTCGGAATCAAAGTACGAGTTCGAACTCCTCACCAGCGAATTCATCCAGACCTACCAGCCCGCCAACCCCATTGAAATGAAACTGGTTGAGAGCATGGTCGCCGCCACTTGGCGGGAGCAGCGCGTCAGGCAAATGGAAAAAGAGCTTCTCGATCTCACGCTTCAGGAGCAAATGCCGCAGGTTGACGCGAAATATACCGTGATTTCGTTTCCCGCCCGCACCCTCATCGCTTACCGCGACGCCGCCAACACGGGCAAGACTTTGGCATCGCTCCAGTTCGCGATCTCGGAATGCGGACGCCAGTACAGCCGTGCCCTTCGGGATTTAGAGAAGGTACGCAAAATTGTCAGGAATGAACCCAAGCCTGAACCCAAGGCGCATCCTGAACCGGAAAAATCGGAGAATGAACCCAGCGTCCCTAAGCCGGCCCACGCCGGTCCACACCTGGTAACGCCTATCGTCCGCCAGCCTGAAACCGGAGACGAACCCCAAGCAGCTACCCCATCCGAACCATTTTCCTCTCCGCTGCGTCACCATCCACTTGAATCTTAACGAGTCGAGATTACCTAACCCGGATAGTCTCACAGGTAGCTCGTTGCCTGCGGGTTACCACTGCTTGTTGGGAAACTCTTGCCCCACGTGCCCACAAATATGGTGCCCTGGTAACGACCTCGCCACGCCGATCCCCGTGGGGGCAGTGTCTAAAGCGACGAATCTTGGAGTTAATAGACAGCCTTGCCCAGGCCCGAAGGCGTAGGCGGGATCGGGACACCGGCCGCGGTCATTACTTTGTGGAACGCGGCGACGGTGACCACGGACGGCTTGAAGTTTCCGAAGCGATACCCTTCCGCGATCGTGAGCGGGGTCCAGCCGTGGGTATTGTTCTTGTTCCAGACTTCGATCTTCGCGCCATGGCTGGCCAGAAAAAGCACGGCTTCGGGCGAGTTCTTATAGGCGGCGGCGTGCATGGCCGTCTCGCCGTTGTTGTCGATCGCATTGGGGTCCGTGCCCAGATCCAGCGCAGCCCTCAAAGCTTCCACCACCTCGGCTTCGGTTCCGGCATCCTCACCCGGGGAACGGGTTCCGAGTCCGGCGGCGGCCATCAGAGGGGTACTGTTCTCGGCGTTATTGATCAAGGGATCCGCACCCAGCGCGGCCAACGCCCGCATCAACTCCGCGTCTGAAGTCCGGGCGGCGGCGAAGTAAGGCGTTGCGCCGGTGGTGTTGATACTGGTTAAGCCCGCGTTCACTTTTCTGGTCATGCGGGCGTTGATGTTTGCGCCTTTGGCCACCAGCTTCTTCACCAGTTCCAGACTGGTCATGTTTCCGGAGCCATTGGGTGCCGGGTCGTTATCGCCGCCCCCGGGTTTTCTAACCCAGGTGATGGCGTGCAGCGCGGTCCAGCCTTGCGCCGAAGCGTTGGGATCCGCGCCTGCGTCCAGAAGGTAGGATG
>JBBQUE010000829.1:0-1738 GCA_038212805.1 Bryobacterales bacterium
GCTCGAACAGGGTCCGCGGATTCACTTCCATGGGGTTCGGGGAGGTGGGGCTGCTCCAGGAAACGGTGTTGGTGTAAGCGCAGCTATAGCCGGAATCGCAGCCGCCCGCGAGCGAGGGAGCTTCCACGCCGATTTCAAGCGAAGCGAACTGGGTTTTGGCACCCAAGGCACGGGCGGCGATTTGATCGGCCGAGATGCCGGAGTGGATGTCCGCGCCTTCCGTCTTCCTGGGGTGAACGCCAGTCAGCCAGGTTGCGCCCGCGCGGGCGTGATCCCCGGGGCCATCGCCCAGGGATTGCCCGTTGATCTGCGCCAGGTTGCTGAGGATCAGGGTGTGTTCCCGGAACGGCTCCAGCGCCTTCATGGTTTTATTGAATTCGAAGCCAGAGCCTTGGGTGGAAGGCAGCCAACCCGACTCGATAATGCCGTTCGGAACGTAGACGAAGCCCATCCGGATGGCCGGAGCGGCGGCAGAATTATTGGTACCCGCGAAGGCCGGCACCATGGAATCCAAAAAGGGCAGGGCCAAGGCTATGCCTGCTCCGCGCAGGAACGCCCTGCGGGGGATATGTTTCCGGGTAATGATCATTAATCTGCCGATCTCCTCATTTGAAATGGCGTACTCAACACCACTGCGGTTACCAGGTCGTGCATCCGGTATTCCCCGGATTCGGTCTGGCGCACAATGGCGCGTACGGCTGGCTGGTCGTAATATTCCACGCCCCGGCCCAGCGCATAGGTGAGCAGGCGTTCCACAACCGTGGATGCGAACTCTTCCCGGCGGACCGTGGTTAATGCTTTTTTCAGACCGGCGGGTCCAGTGAACTCCGTACCGTCCGGAAGTTTGCCCGACGCATCGATCTCCGTCACGCCGTCCTTGGTGCGCCACTGGCCGATGCCGTTGTAGTTTTCGAGCGCGAAGCCGATGGGGTCCATGAGCTTGTGGCAGCTGGCGCAAGCTGGATTCGCGCGGTGCTCTTCGAGTGCGGCGCGCAGGCTGACGGCGTGCTTACCTTTACTGCTGGCTTCAAGGGTAGGGATGTCGGGTGGCGGCGGCGGTGGCGGCGCGCCTAACAGGTTATCCAGAATCCACTTGCCGCGCTGGACGACGGACGTGCGGTTGGGCGGCGAGGTCACCGTCAGCAGGCTGCCTTGTCCCAGTAGCCCGCCGCGATTGGGATCCTCTAAGGTCACCCGGCGGAATTGCGATCCGTAGATCCCGGCGATGCCGTAGTGTTTCGCCAGGCGGTCATTCAGGAAAGTGTAATTGGCGCGCAGCAAATCGAGCGCACTGCGGTTTTCACGCATGATGCTCTCGAAGAACAGTTCGGTTTCGCGCTGCATGCTGTAGCGCAGGCTTTCATCCCAATCGGCGAAGACCACCGGATCGGGCCTAACCGTGGCCAAGTTCCGGATGTACAGCCATTGCCCGGCGAAGTTCGAGATCAGCGCGGAGGACTTGGGATTGTCCAGCATCCGGGCCACCTGTTGCTTGATCACCGTGGGATCCGAAAGCTTTCCGCTGGCGGCCAGGTCGATCAGCTCATCGTCGGGGACGCTGCTCCAAACGAAGAACGAGAGGCGGGAGGCCATTTCCAGGCCGCCGATGGGGTGCAGGGGAGCGGTAGCGGACTTCGAGCCGGAGTCTGATTCCCCGCGGAACAGGAACTCCGGTGAGATCAGGACGGCTTCGACCGCTTTCTGAATGCCGTATTCGAACGTTCCGGTGCGCCGGGCT
>JBBQUE010000830.1:0-1731 GCA_038212805.1 Bryobacterales bacterium
CTCTCAAACGTTTCGCGCCAGTTTATCACGCCGGGATCCCTCGTTTGCTGGCGGCGTGCGCGGAACGCTCTCACAGCCAATTCGCGGACCTTCCCTACGCGGAACAAACCGCTTTCCTGAGCGCCATCGACGCCGGCCAGGTGGACGGACTCGCCTCATTCTTTACTCTCGTGATCGATCACACGATGCAAGGCTTCTACGGAAGTTCCGCGCATGGCGGCAATCGTGACGAAGCCAGTTGGAAGATGCTTGGAATACGGGATGTCATGGGAGAACATCGGCATTGAAACTCCCGGCGGTGGATGTAGTCGTCGTTGGTGCGGGCGCCGCGGGCGGCATCGTGGCCGAGCAACTGAGCCTCGCCGGTCTCCACGTTGCCTTGCTCGAGCGGGGACAGCGCCAGCGGTTTGCCGAGACTGGTCACGATGAGTTGCGCAGCCAGCGCACCACCGTGCTTGGGAACGCGTTCGGCCCCGATGACAACGCTTCGGTTCGGCTTGCCCAGTTGCCTGATGGAAGATTCCAGAGGGTCCTGCCAAGCGAGGGTGCTTACAACAACGTCGCGGCGTGCGTGGGCGGCGGCACCTTCAGTTACGGAGCCATGGCGTGGCGTTATATGGAGCGCGATTTTCGCATGCGCTCGGTTTATGGCGCACCAAACGGCAGCTCCCTCGAAGACTGGCCCATCTCTTATCAGGATCTAGAGCCTTTTTACACCAAAGCGGAATGGGAGATCGGCGTCTCCGGTAAGGCTGGAGCGAACCCGTTCGAGCCGCCTCGCCATAAACCTTATCCGATGCCGCCGCTTCCTCTGAACACCGAAGCTTCGATGTTGGCAGCTGCGGCCCGCAGATTAGGATGGCATCCGTTTCCCATACCCATGGCAATCAATTCGGTGACCTACCAGGGTAGACCGGCCTGTGTAGCTTGCCCGCATTGTGTTGGTTTCGCTTGTGAGGTGAACGCCAAGAACTCGACCGCGGTAACGGCGATCCCGCGCGCGATTGCGACCAAACAATGCGACTTGCGAACCGGCTGCATGACCAGCCGCATCCTCACCAACGAGCGCGGTGTGGTCACAGGAGTCGAATACGTCCAGTCAGGCGCGCTTCAGGAACAGCCTTGCAAGGCGGTGGTGGTCTCCTGCTCGGCGACGGAAACGCCCCGCCTGCTGTTTAACTCAGTCAACAAACTGTTTCCGCGTGGCCTCGGCAATAACAATGATTGGGTGGGACGTAATCTGCAAGGCCACGCCTACTCCGGCGCGTATGGTCTTTTTGATCGCCCCGTGTTCGATGGCACTGGACCGGCGGCGCGCGTCGCCTGCTGCGACTTCAGTCATGGATTGCCTGGTGGCTTGAAAGGCGGGGCGATGATCTCGAACGAGTTCATCCGGCTGCCTTATCTTTTTTCACGGAATGTTATCCCGCCGGGCGTTCCGCGTTGGGGCCTGGAGCATAAGCGTTACGTCCGGAAATACTACAAGAGTAGCGCCGCCGCGCAAGGGCCAGTGCAGGAAATGCCCGTGTTCGAGAATCGCGTTGAGTTGGCTCCCGAACTCAAGGATGCTTTCGGCATCCCCAGCATCCGCCTCAGCGGTCATCGCCACCCCCACGATTTGCAAGTCGGAAAATTTATCTCGGCCAGAAGCGAACAGTGGCTCAAGGAAGCGGGCGCGATCAAAACCTGGCCCAAGCTTTCCGGCAGCGGACTCAGCGGCGGCCAGCATCA
>JBBQUE010000831.1:0-1731 GCA_038212805.1 Bryobacterales bacterium
TTACTGTCGCCGCATTTGACGGGGAAGTGATGATCCGGCGGGAAAGCCTCGCCACGGACCGCGAGGGTGGTCGCGTCAAACTGCTTGCGAGCCTGGAGCCCATCATTCGCCAGTGGCACGCGGCCCATCGGTTTGACCGCTGCGGCATTGGTTTCGGCGGCCCCGTGAACTGGGCTGCACAGATGGTGGCAACGTCCACTCACGTCGGCGGCTGGAGCGATTTCGATCTGCCGGCATGGGTGCGGAGGTTGCTTGACGGCGCGCCGGTGGTGATGGACAACGACGCCAATGCAGGGGCGATCGGCGAGTACCGTTTCGGGGCGGGGAAGGCTTGTTCGCCGCTGTTCTATATGACGGTTTCAACCGGGATCGGCGGCGGTATTCTGATGGACGGGCAGGTGCTGCGCGGACCCGATTCCTGGGCAGGCGAGATCGGGCATCTGAACGTGCGCCCGGATGGGCCGGACTGCCTGTGCGGATCGAATGGCTGCCTGGAACGCATGTGTTGCGGGCTCTGGCTGGAGCGCGATTATGGCGCACCGGCGAACGTTCTGCTGCAGCGCCCGGAGTTTGTGCGGCACTATGTGGTTGATATGGCGCGCGGCCTGAAGGCCTGTATCATGTTGCTGAACCCCGAACGAATCGTGATCGGCGGCGGCTTCAGCAAGGCCGGCGACGCGCTGTTTGTTCCGCTGCGGGAGGAACTCGCCCGGCAGATGCCCCCATGGTCCAGGGCGCGGGTGGATGTGCAGCCTGCGGCGCTGGGCGACGACAGCGTGATTTACGGGGCGCTGGGACTCGCGCTAAATCTCGCGTAGTTCTTTGGAAGTGGGCGTCAGGATTTCGCATCCGGTTTCGGTGATGAGTACCGTGTCTTCGATGCGAATGCCGCCCCAGCCTTCGATGTAGATGCCGGGTTCCACGGTGATCGCCATGCCGGCCCGCAAGACCGTTTTGTCTTTCTTGCCGATGCGGGGTGGTTCGTGGATTTCGAGTCCCAGCCCGTGGCCGGTGGAGTGGACAAATTCCTTGCCGAGGCCGTGCGCTTTCAGGACGTCCCGGGCGGCCTTGTCGACGGCGGCGGTTTTCACTCCCGGACGAATCGCATCAATGGCAGCGAGTTGCGCTTCCAGCACCGCTTTGTATGCCTTGCGGTACTTCTGCGTCGCCTTGCCCAGATGCACCATGCGGGTCATATCGCTCGCATAGCCCGCCTGGAACGCGCCCATATCGATCAGCAGCATGCCGGGGCCGATTTTGGCCGCACCGGGATGTGCATGCGGCAGAGCGGCGCGCTCACCCGCCGCGACAATGGTATCGAAGGCCGGGCCTTCTGCGCCCAGCTTCCGGCTTTGGTAATCAATCTCCGCCGCGAATTCCGCTTCCGTCAGGCCGGTTTTCAAAACCGTCAGCGCGTTTTCGAGCGCCCGGGAGTTAGTGTTCACGGAAGTGCGGATGCGCGCGATTTCAGACGCATCCTTGACCATGCGAAGTGCTTCGATGGTCCCGGAAAACGGCTTCAGCTCCGCGCGTGACGGAAGCTGTTTTTTCAGCCCTTCATATTGCGCGTAGCTGACCTGATCACCTTCGAAACCGAGGCGGGAAACGCTGCACCTGGCCACGTCTTTGACCACGCGCTTCGCCATCGGGCCGGTAGCGATGACGATTTTGCAATCCACCTGCTGTTTTGACTGCACCGTGTAGCGCGGGTCCGTATACAGAATCGCGTCC
>JBBQUE010000832.1:0-1727 GCA_038212805.1 Bryobacterales bacterium
CTCGCGGGCCTGCCGCAGCACTAGCCGCATAATGGCCTCCGCGTAGCCCTGCCGCCTGCAATTGGGCGCGGTGGCCACGGAATAGATCCCCACCAAATCATGGCTGATCACTGTCGCCGTGGTGCAGACCGGCAGCCCACCCGCATACCCCACGTAGCCTTGAAACACGCCAGTCCATGCTTGCTCCGAACTATAGATATCGCGGCAGACCGGCTGCGGGATCTCAAAACCCACGGAGGTGATGTAGGCGAACGCCTGCCGCGTGGCATCGTCCACAACGGGGCGCACATCGATCTGTGGCAGGGGACGGCGCGGGGCTAGCAACTGGTCCGCGTACAGGCCCGGCGGCTCAGTGAGTGGAGTCAATCCGAAGAGCCGGAAAAGCGTCCGTGCTTCACGCTGCAGTGTGACGTCCAAGTCGTGATCACAGAACCAATAGGTCCAGCGCAAATTGCGTGCCTGGAAAAGCCGGGCGGGAGCCTCAATGCGCCGGCGAAGTTCCGCCGGTTCCGTCCCCACCGGGCCCGTCATCACCGCGGCGTTAAAAGCGGCGTAGTTAAGGCCACAGAAAATCTGGCAGACGCCCGGATGCTCCACCACCTCGCCATTCTGCCGTGCCCGCCCGAAGAAGCGCATGGCCTCCAACAGATTAGCGGAAATGGAACGAACCTCGCGCGCGCGCAACACTGCATTGTATCCTAGAGAGTTAGAGGTGGATTTGTCCCGCATTGCCTTTGCTTTCCGAAGCTTTTTCGCGATCCTGTTTAACGGTAAGCTGCCGCTCGACATCGCCCTTGCGTTTGGGTTTATCGAAAACAAGCCGGTGCCCGTACCGAAGCCCGTCCGGCTGATCACGCTGTCCGATGGGGCTCTCCAAATGCTGGGAGTTTTGCAGCGCGATGCCCGCCTGATCGACTTCCTGATGGAAGACGTCAGCGGCTATTCAGACGACCAGATTGGGGGAGCCGTGCGCACGCTGCATGAGCAATCCCGCAAAGTGCTGGACCGTTACGTGAAGCTTACCCCCGTAATTGATGGCGTGGAGGGTACCTACACCAAGGTAGATACCAACGACCCCGCGCTGGTAAAGCTGCTGGGAAACGTGCCCGCCAAAGGCAAGGCCGCCGGTGGCACCTTACGGCATAAGGGCTGGCGCGCGGACGTTACACTGCCCGCGCTGATGCCCAACCAGAAGGCGGAAATCGTGGCACCAGCCGAGATTGAGATCGAGTAGTGATCGGGATCGACCTTGGCACCACCAATTGCAGCCTGGCCTTCACCGGGCCGGATGGCACGGTTTCGCTGTTTTCAATTCCTCAGCTGGTAAATCCCGGCGAGGTGCGCGCCGAACCGCTGCTGCCTTCGTTTCTCTTCATCCCGGGAGCGTCGGACTTCCCGCCCGAAAGTCTGGAATTACCCTGGGGCAGCGGCATCCCCGTAGTAGGCGAACTGGCGCGGAAGCGCGGAGTGGAAAACGCATCGCGGCTGGTGTCGTCAGCCAAATCGTGGTTGTCGCATGCAGGCGTGGATCGCGAGGCTCCCCTGTTGCCGCTGAATGCGCCGGAGGGCGTGGCCAAGCTATCCCCGGTGGAGGTCTCGCGCCGCTATTTGGAACATCTGCGGCACGCCTTTGACCACCAGGGAAAGCAAGTGCTGGTCACGGTGCCGGCATCTTTTGACGCCGTGGCGCGCGAGCTTACCCAGAAAGCCGCGGAGCAGGCCGGCTA
>JBBQUE010000833.1:0-1726 GCA_038212805.1 Bryobacterales bacterium
TGCCCGCTCGACGAACGGACATAAATTTGCCGCAGAAACAGCGGATTTTGCCAGAATTCCGGCGCCACCTCCATCACCACGTGATACTGATTGAGCGAAGTGTACATGGTCGATACCGGCCGCTGTCCGAACGCATCGTAGAGGGTATTGTCGATGAGTTGCGGCGAAATACCGAACCGCGCCGCGGTTGCGCGATCGTAATGGATCATGGTTTGCAGCCCAAGATTCTGCTGATCGCTGCTCAGATCGGTGAGGACGGGGACGGTCTTCAACTGCTGGAGCATGCGCGGTGCAAACGTAGTCAGGTCCTGTAAGTTGTCGCCGCGCATCGTGAATTGGTACTGCGCGTTGCTCATGCGCCCCCCGATCCGCACATCCTGGGCCGCCTGCAGATAGAGAGTGGCCCCCGGTACGCGCGCGAGCTTCGGCCGGAGCCGCGCGATAATGGCGTCGGCGGTTACTCCCCGTTGTTCGAGCGGTTTCAAAGAAATAAACATGCGCGCCGTATTCATCGTTCCGCCACCGGTGAACCCGTTAACGGTGTCGATAGCGGGATCCGCGTCGATGATCGCGATCATCTGCTTCAGGATTTTGTCCATGGCTTGAAACGAGGTGTCCTGGTCGGCCTGGATCGACCCCATCATCCGTCCGTTGTCCTGCTGCGGGAAAAATCCCTTGGGCACGTGAACGAAAAGATAAACATTCAACCCGATCGTGGCAAGCAACACTCCCAGCGTCGGCGCCGGATGCCGAAGGACGGCGGCGAGTGTCCGGCCATACATGTTCACCACCCAGGTGAAGGCTCGCTCGCTTGTGCGGTACATCCAGCCATGGGAAAGCTGTTGCTTCAGCAGATGGGCGCACATCATGGGAGTCGCCGTGAGTGAAATCACCATGGACACCGCGATCGCCACCGAGAGCGTCACCGCAAACTCGCGGAAGAGACGGCCGACAATGCCTCCCATGAGCAGCAAGGGACTGAATACTGCGATCAGCGAAACACTAATGGTGAATACCGTGAAGCCGACTTCGCGCGCTCCCTTCAGGGCAGCCTGGAACGGCGGCATGCCGTGTTCCAGATAGCGCGTGATGTTTTCGATCACGACGATCGCATCGTCTACCACGAAGCCGGTCGAGATCGTCAGCGCCATCAACGATAGATTGTCCAAGCTGTAGTTCAGGAGATACATCACGCCGAATGTTCCAATCAGGGACACGGGAACAGCCACGCTCGGAATGAATGTCGTGCGCGGGCTTCTGAGAAAGAAGAAGACCACCAGAATCACCAGGAGCACCGAAACGACCAGAGTCCGCTCGGTGTCGTTGACCGAAGCGCGGATGGTCACGGTTTGATCCATGGCCACTTTGACGTTGATGGATTGCGGAATGGACGCTTCCAGTTGGGGAAGAATCTCGCGTATCCGATCCACGGTTTCGATGATGTTGGCGCCCGGCTGGCGAAAAACGATGACCAGCACCGAGGGCTTGCCGTTTGCATAGCCGGCATTACGCAGATTTTCAACGGAATCCTCCGCCCGCCCTATATCCGAAATCCGCACCGCTGTTCCATTGTGGTAAGCCACGACCAAAGGTTCGTAGTCGATGGCTTTGAATAGCTGATCGTTGGCGCCCACTTCCCACATGCGGGTGCCGTCTGAAAAGTGCCCCTTGGGCGCATTGGCATTGGCAGTACTCAATACGCTCCGGACTTGATCGAGACCAATGC
>JBBQUE010000834.1:0-1725 GCA_038212805.1 Bryobacterales bacterium
GTTGCCACCAGATCTTGTTGACATCGATATTGGTCCTTTCCGCAGCAATGATCAGGATTCCAGATCCATCGGGGGCCCAGGCGGCCTGCTGCATGATCATTTTTTCGGGGATCAGTTGCACCTTCCCCGTATCCACCGAAATCAAGACGATGGCTCCTAAAAATTCTTTGGTGAGGTTGTCGGCTGCCGCGGCCAGGGTCTTATCATCCGGAGACCACGATGGCGGAGTGAACTTGAAACCCTCAAACCCGCCGCGAGTGGTCAGCAGACGTTCACTGCTGCCATCCACATTGGAGATAAACAGGCTGCCGCCCTGGCTATCAGGAGAGATTCGATAGAATGCCAGCTTCTTGCCATCGTGGGAGATGCCGGGAGCGAACGCGTCATTCAACAGCCTCACCGGGGTTCCTCCCAGGGACGCTACCGAATAGAGATCGCTCACCTCTGGGTTTTCTTTTCGCTGGTGGGAATAAAAGATGTAGTTGCCGTCCGGGGTGAAGGCGATCGAATTGTAGAAACCGGGCTCGGGAGCAACCACCTGCACGTTGCTGCCGGTGGCCAGTTGCCGCACCCACAAGCTGCGCACTGCTCCGTCGCGCAGCACATATGCGACATACCTGCCGTCAGGGGAGATGGCACTGTGCACGGTCTTGCCGTTTTCGGTGGCGCGCCTGATGCTGGCCTTTTCGAAAGGCCGCTGTTTTTTTGCCAGGGGAAGAAATTTCCATATGGCCAGCGCGGCCCCCAGCATTACGAGCACTACCACCCCGGCCCCAAAGATCACTCCACTTTTGTGCTTGCGCGCTTCGGTGAGCAGAATCTGCGAACTGGAAGATGCGGTGCTGACTCCGCCGCTGCCTGTCGTAATCCCGCTGCTGCTGCCGGCCGCGGAGAATGCCGCAGGGATGGCCGCAGCGCTGCCGGCGGCGGGAGTGGCGCCGCTCGAAGGATGCGCGGAATCTGCACTGGTTCCCTGCCCCAATGCGGTCTTTGCGCTGCTATCGCGGCGCAAGCGCTTGAGCTCGGAACGCATTTCCGCCGCGCTCTGGTAGCGAAGATCGCGGTCTTTTTCCAGCGCGCGATTGACGATGTCGGCAAAGCGCGGCGGCAACAACGGGTTCAATTCCACCGGCGAGATTGGCTCGCGATTCAGAATTGCGTCAAAGATCACGGCGCTGGTCGCGCCTTCAAAGGGTATTTTCCCAGTGGACACCTGGTAGAGCACGCTGCCAAAAGAAAATAGATCGCTGCGGCCATCCAGGTCCTGGCCGCGCGCCTGTTCGGGAGACATGTACGCAATGGTGCCCACCGCCATGCCCGGGCTGGTGAGATGAGGATCGAGCGTGGCCTCGGTGGCCGATACCCGCGCCGCCTGCGCCATCTTGGCCAGGCCAAAATCCAGCACCTTCACGGTGTTGCGCTGGGTAATAAAAATATTTGAAGGCTTGATATCGCGATGGATGATTCCGTGCCCGTGGGCAGCATCGAGGGCATCGGCGATCTGGGTCCCCCACTCCAGCACGGTGTCGAAATCAACGCGCCGGGCCTGAACGATTTTGTCGGGGGTATCGCCCTGCAACAGCTCCATGGTAATAAAACGGTGGCCTTCAAAATTTTCAATGGAATGGATAATGCAGATGTTGGGATGGTTCAAGGCCGACGCCGAGCGCGCCTCGCGTTCAAACCTCTCGAGGGCGGCGGGATCATTCGCCATTTCGGCGGGCA
>JBBQUE010000835.1:0-1723 GCA_038212805.1 Bryobacterales bacterium
CCCCGAGGAAATTTCCGTACGGGATGTCAGCGCGGCGATGGAGCCGAAGAACAAACTCGTCGCGGTGGCACACAAAACGGCGAAGCCCAGGACCCATCCATTGAGGCTAATCTCCCGCGCTCTGGGCGTGAGCTGGCCGGCAAACCCGATCAACAAATGCAAACTGCCGGTGGCGAAAAGCAACCCGGCTCCCGATGCCAGCAGAGCCATAATCAGGCTCTCCGTCAGGAGTTGGCGCAGCAGCCGGCCTCCTCCCGCGCCCACCGCCGTGCGGATCATCAATTCCCGTTCACGACGTGCCATGCGGGCCAGAATCAGGTTTGCCACGTTGGCACACGCAATGAGTAAAACGAACGCGGCCGCGCCCAATAGGACGAGCAACATCGGTTTGGCGCGCTGCGTAATCTCGGTCTTCAGTTGCTTGGATTCGATTGCGTAGCCAATGCTTTTGGGATAAGAATTTCCGTAATCCTGTTCGAGCCGCCGCCCAATCCCCGCAAGTTCCGCCTGGCTTTGTTTCATGCTTACGCCCGGCTTCAGGCGTCCAAATGCTTCCATCATGCGGGTGTTACGATTCGCGATCATCCCCGCCGACGAACGGAAGGGACAGGCCGATGTCGGCATGTAGACGTCGTTTTCGCTCGGGTATTGAGGGATGGGGGGCAGTACTCCAATCACGGTATGAACGCGATCGTTCATCTCGAAGCGTTTGCCCAGGATCGCCGGATCGGCGTTTTGATTCTGTTTCCAGAACTCGTAACTCACCAGCAGCACGGCGGGTGCGCCAAGATTGTCGTCCTTTGCCACAAAGGTGCGCCCCATGATCGGCTTTACGCCAAACAATTCGAAAAAGCCGGCTGACACCACTCCCGCCCGAACCCGCGCCGCCTCGCCGTGATTAAAGAGCGTGAACTGCATACTGTGGAACTCGGCAACATCGCTCAGACTGCCGGCCTGCCGCCGATAGTCGTCGATCTCTTTCACCGAGAACAGCATATTGGTATCGACCTTGGTCGCGCGTTGGTGGAGCATCACCAACCGGTCGCCCTGCGCGTATGGCAAAGGCTGCAGCAGCACGGCGTTTACCATGCTGAAAATGGCGGTATTTGCTCCAATGCCAAGACCGAGAATCGCGGTTGCTACAAATGTGTAGCCGGGATCCTTGGCCATCATACGAAGGGCGAACCGGGTGTCTTGCAGCAGCACGCTGAAGTGCTCACGCGGAGCCATGCGGACGACATCGCGAATGGTTGCTCCCCACATCGCGGCCAGCGCCCAGCGACCGGCCTTTTCCGTATGCACGCGCTGCTCCCGGAACACTTCTTCCATGTCACTGCCAAAATCGGTGCGAAACTGCTGGGGAAGCAGGCTCAGGAGTGCGGCGTACCATTTGTCGGACCGGGACGATTCAGGGTCTTCCATATACTTCCTTGATCAATCGCTTGGAGCGCGCGCGAGCGATGGTCTTTTCCATTCTTCGCGCTTCTGAGATCGCCACATCGCGACCGGCTTTGGTGAGTTGGTAATAGCGGCGGCGCTGATCGTCGCCCGACGCGGGCCGCGTCCGCATTTCGACGATGAAACCCTCAACTAACAAACGTTTGATGATGCCGTACAGCGTGCCCGTGCTGATCTCGACTTCTTTCAGAATGGCGTAACCGTGTTTCTCGCCGTCCGCAAGGGCGAGCAGGACGTCGAACATCGCGGGCGTGAGGGGTGTTTC
>JBBQUE010000836.1:0-1717 GCA_038212805.1 Bryobacterales bacterium
GGATGTCCCGATTTTCTGCACAAACGCCGTGGTGCCCACGTCTCCAATTTCCGATATGTTGGGCAGCGGAAAGATATCGAGGTAAGGCGCAACTTTCGGATTAACGGCTACCGCGCCGCCCGTTAGTTGCCCGAGCCGCGCGGCGCGCGATGGGACGGTCAGCAGGTTGGTCGAACTCAGGCTTTGCTTCAGCCCTTCGTAATCTCCGAACACGAAAGTGCGGTCCTTCCGGACGGGCCCGCCGGCCGAGAATCCGAACTGGTTGCGACGGAACGGAGGCGTCCGCTGGTCGAAGAAGTTGCGGGCGTCGAGCGCGCTGTTCCGCAAAAACTCATAGGCGGAACCGTGGAACTGGTTGGTTCCGGAGCGCGTAATGGCATTGAAGACGCCGCCCGAGGTTTTCCCGTAATCGGCGGAAGGGTTCCCGGTGACCACCGAGAATTCCTGAATGGCCTCGACCCCGAGGTTCAGGCCCAGCGTTCCGCCCGGCGCGCCACCGGAATAATCGTTGATGCTGATTCCGTCCAGCCGGTAATTATTCTGTGTTGGGCGAGCTCCGCTGATGGTGATCTGCGTACCCCAGCCGCGGTTGCCGCGAGTGTTCTGCCCGACCGTTCCCTGAGTTTGAGTATCCACCGTATGCACGCCTGGTTCAAGCGCGGCCAATAAGGTCCAGTCGCGGCCGTTCAGGGGCAAGTCCCGCATGGTATGGCCGCCTACCACTCCGTTCAGAGTCGATGTGGCTAACTGGATTTGCGCCGACTCACCCGCCACCTCAACCTTTTCCGAACCGCTTCCCACTACGAGTTGATTATTGACCACAGCTTCAGCGCCTACGTCCAGCACCAGTTGTTCGTTGACGATGTTGAAACCGGTGAACGTGACGGTAATTTGATAGGGACCGGGGAGGAGGTTGGGCGCACTGTAAAACCCACTTTCATTTGAGGTCAGGTTGCGCATCCCTCCGGTAGCCGTATTGCGAATGGCGATAACGGCGCCCGAAATTACCGCCCCGGAAGCGTCGGTGACGGTGCCGCTGATGGTGCCTCCGGCTACCTGCCCGAATGCAGGAGAAGCCACCAGACCTCCAAGCAGCGAAGCCACGATCCAGCAAAAACCGCTTTTGGACGTCATACTCACTCCGGGCGGGCCGGCCGCCGGTAAAAAGGTATCAGACGCTACATTAACGCGGGATTAAATTGATCGCTTGCGGATTGGGCGGTTATCGCGTGCCCGCGATGTTCTTGCCGAGGCGCGCCACAATACGCCCGGCGGTGCGGTTTAACTGCTTCGAAGACGTATCGGCGGGCTTCTCGTAATCCGACCACAAGACTTGTTTCGACTTTGCGTCCACCAGAAAAATCGTTCCCCTGCCACGGCTGAAGCTGGAATTGCGTGGCGGCTCCGGATCTTTTTTGGGCGGGTTGTCGGCGTCCTCGTCCGATTCCTTTTCAGGCGCCGGTGGAGGATTCACACGCTCCAGACGATATTCGAACGCTTCGCCCAGGTGATCCGTGAAGATCGCATCGGCGAGTTTTGGATCGGAAACCACGCGAAAGACCTGGCTTCGGGTAAGCTGGTTGGCGACGTACTGATCCAGTCCGCCGGACATAGGAAACAGGTAGACCGAATGCACGTCGGCCAGCCCCGCTCCCCAGAGAAACTGCGCCGCGCCCAGCATCCAGATAAACTTCATTACAATCACCATGATATAGCA
>JBBQUE010000837.1:0-1715 GCA_038212805.1 Bryobacterales bacterium
AGGCATCCATCCAGGCCCCGCCGCGCTTGTTTTCGCGCGGGTACCAATCGGCGTAGAATGCACCCAGCAGTTGGCCGTTGTCGTGAATTTCGTAGTAGCGGACGGCGGGATCCCACACGGGCGCGCCGGGCTGTTCGGTCACTTGAATGCCGTACAGGCGGCCTACGATATCGAACATGCCGTCGATAACGCGCTCCAGCGGGAAATAGGGGCGCAGCGCTTCTTCGTCAAAATCGTACAGCGCGGCCCGCTGCTTTTCGGCGTAATAAGAAATCTGCCAGGGGGCCAGGGGACGGCCGGCAAACTGGTTGAGCGAGTCATTTTCCTGGTGGAAAGCGGCCTCGGTTTTCATGCGCAGATCTTCCAGAAATGTTTGCGCGCGCTCTCCGTTGTGGGCCATGCGGTCGGCGGTGACGAGATCGGAGAAGTCGCGGAAACCCAGCAGGGTGGCCTTTTCCTTGCGCAGAATCAGAATATTGCGGGTGAGCTCGCGATTATCGTGGGTTCCGTGGGCCGCGCGCGTGGCATAGGCCCGGTACATAGTTTCGCGGATTCCATCGTCATCCAGATACGTGCTTACGGCAATGTAGCTGGGGGCCTGGAGCGTAAAGCGCCAGGACGGTTCGGCTAAACCCTTGGATGCGGCGCTGGCGCGGGCAGCGGCAACGGCGGCGGGTGGCAAGCCCGCGAGCTTGGATTCTTCGTCGATTACAAGCTCGAATTCATTGGTGGAATCCAGCACGTTTTCGCCGAACTTCATGGTGAGTTTCGAAAGTTCGACGTCGATTTCTTCCATGCGCTTCTTCCCGGCAGCGGGGAGTTCCGCGCCATGACGGCGGAAGCTGTCGATGGTCTTGGTGAGGAAGCGCTTCTCCGTTCCTTCCAAGCCTTGGGCCTCGGGAGTGGCGGCGAAATCCTGGATGGTCTTCCAGAGCCCGGCGTTCAAAGGCAGGCTGGAATAGAACGCGCTGATCTCAGGTTGCACGGCGTTGACGGCGGCGCGCATTTCCGGCGTAGTGACGACCGACTCCAAATGGCGGGCGATGCCCATGGCGTATTCCAGTTGCTCAGTCAGCAGGTCTAGGGCCTGCATGGTGTTTTCGAACGTGCGGGGAGCGGTTCCGGAGATGATCGTTTCCAGACGGGCGCGGGCTTCCTGGAGCAACTGATCGGCGGCGGGCTCAACGTGTTCCGCCCGGATCTGATCGAACGGGATCCGGAATTCGAAACTTAGTAACGGGTTCTTGTCACTCACTACCTTATGATATCGAATACAATCTATGCTCTTGAATATAATCCGCCACCGCAGCTGGTAAATTGCCGGGAATGGCACCCTGGGAGAGCTGCAGCCGGATTTCAGACGACGACACAGGCAGGGCGAGCGTGTCGAGACGGTGTACGCGGGCGCCCAATGGCGTGGTGTATTCATGTCCGGGCCGGGTAACCACGATGAAGTCGGTGAGCCGGATCACGTCCTGCCAGCGATACCACGTTCGGATCTCCGCAAAGGCGTCGGCCCCGATGATGAAGTAGAGCGTGGCGTCTGGCTGCCAGAGCTTTTCGATGGTCTGGATGGAGTAGCTCTTGCCCTCGCCGGCCTCGATGCGGGAAGGTTCGAAGCGCGGATCGATCAAGCAGGCTTGCTCTACCATACGGTAGCGATCTTCATAGGACGCCCCAGTGGAATCCGCTTTGTGGGGCGGATGAGCGGCCGG
>JBBQUE010000838.1:0-1714 GCA_038212805.1 Bryobacterales bacterium
CGCGCCGCCCTTCAAAATCGAAGAGGAACTTCGCGGGCGGATCGGAGTACCCGGCGGTTCGCAGCGGCCACTGCCGGTTGTACAGATTCAAAATCGGAGACACCGCACGCAGGTCCATGCTGGCTTCGAAGTACGCATCCAGCGTACCCACATCGCGCCAGTACACCGGTGCGCCCTGGGGGTCGCCCGGAATCCGGTTGGTCTGAAAGTCGTAGGCGTACATGTCGGCCCGGCCGATCAGTTTGGGCAGAATATCGCGCCCGAAATCGTGGGTGCTACTTTCATTCGCGGCGTCCGCGTACAGTTCGTCCAGCAGCGTCTTGGTGGAGAACACGTAGTTCCCCATCGATGCGTAGACCCGGTTCGGATCACCGGGCATGGTGGGGGCATCGGCCTTCTTTTCATGAAAGCCGGTGATGGATCCGTCGTCACGGGTTTCAATCACTCCAAATTCGCTAGCCAGGGTCTTTTCCACCGGGATCGCGGAGACCGTGACCTGTGCGCGCTTCTCCACGTGGAACTCGATCATCTCGCGGATGTTCATGCGATAGATGTGGTCCGCCCCAAAAATGCACACCAGGTGGGGCTCGGCCTGCTCAATCAGATTGATGTTCTGGAAAATGGCATCCGCGGTGCCGCGGTACCAATCCTCACCCGCCGACCGCATTTGCGCAGGCACCGGGATAATAAAATTACTGCGCAGAAGGCCACCCACCTCCCATCCCTCCCGCAAGTGCTGCAGCAATGACTGGCTCTTGAATTGAACCAGCACGTAATTGGAATAAATCCCGGAATTCAGCAGGTTGCTCAGAACAAAATCGATGATCCGATATCGTCCTCCGAACGGGACCGCCGGCTTTGCCCGCTCTTTCGTCAGTGGATAAAGACGGGTGCCTTTGCCGCCCGCAAGCACAAAGGCCAGTACTCGCATCTGCATTGATCAGCCTCCCAAAGCATGTACAACCCTTGCTTATTTTTCCAGATGACCGGAACGTTTCTGGATTCCGGCGCAACCATCTTGTGAGACTATAACACCCGCCACGAGGAAATCCATCCCGTTATAATCACCTTGGGAGTAACTATGCGGCTCAGGGTGCGGCTTACGGTGGTCTTTGGCTTCGTTTTTGCGGCTGCGGCGTTTGCCTCAGCCGACAAAAAGCTGCCGCTGGAGAAATCGTCGAACGAGCTGGCCGAGATCTCGGCTTCGGTCCTGATTGATAAGGACGAAATCCGCCAGGCTCTCGGGGCTGACCTTCCGCCTGGAATCGTGGTGGTCAAAGTAACGGTCCGGACGCTGAGCGAAAAGTCCATCGCCGTCAGCCGGGACGATTTTGCGCTACTTTCGACCGGCGATGGCCAGCGCTCAACTCCCTATGCGCCCAGCCAGGTTGCCGGAAAAAGCCGTCTGGTGGTGGGGTCGCAGGGTACGCGAGGCGGCATCGGCGCGGGCGGCAACGGTCCCATCTGGGGCGGCATTCCGGGGGTGGGTGGCGGGCGGCCGCAGCGGCTTCCTGGCAACGGCGGCGGCGTGGGCAACGCGGGCAGCCAGACCGAAGCCACCGCTACCATAAAGGCGGACGGGAATCCGCAGGAGAGCCCGCTGCTGAAAGCGCTGAAGGAAAAAGTGCTCCCGGAAGAAGACGTGAAGGAAACGCTCACGGGGCTGCTCTACTTCCAGATGGAAGGTAAGGTGAAGGCAAAAGACTTGGAACTT
>JBBQUE010000839.1:0-1694 GCA_038212805.1 Bryobacterales bacterium
AAGGAGCGGGTGGACGACGGTTGTCCGAAGAGGAGATCGGTGAGGGCCGACTGGTGGACAGTTGGCTGTACAACGCTTCCGGGGATGGGGATCTGTTCGGGGGTGAACAGGATGGAATAGGGGTGGTGGCCAGGGAGGGAATCGAACCCCCGACACGCGGATTTTCAGTCCGCTGCTCTACCAGCTGAGCTACCTGGCCAACCTTTGTATGGTACCAGACCGCTATACGGTTTGCAGCGCTTCCAGCGCTTTTCCGGTCTCCTGCTCCACATGGGCGTGCAGACTGTTGCCATGGGCGTCCATGGTTACGATCGCGGCGAAGTCCTTCACCCGCAAGTGCCACATGGCCTCAGGGATGCCGAATTCCATCAAATTCACGTCCAGAACTTTCTCCACGGCGCGTGCGTAATACTGCGCTGCGCCGCCTATTCCGTTCAGGTAAACGGCCCCGAACTGCTTGAGCGCGGCTAATGTTTTCGGGCCCATGCCGCCCTTGCCGATCACCACGCGCACGCCATAACGCTCAATCACCGTGGCTTGGTAAGGCTCTTCCCGAATGCTGGTGGTGGGGCCCGCGGCCTTCACCTTCCACTCGCCATTTTCCTGCAGCATCACCGGACCGCAGTGATAGAGCACCGCGCCGTGCAGATCCACGGGCGGGGGATTCTTCATCAGATAGCCGTGAACGGCATCCCGGCCGGTATAGACGTCGCCCGTAATCAGCACCACGTCGCCTACTTTCAGGGCGCGCACTTGTGCTTCGGTCACGGGCGCTGTCAGCACCACCTCGCGCCCAGACAACTGGAAGCCAGAATCGTTGGCCATACGCTCCACGGCGCGGCTGGGGTCACGGTACAACCACTTTGTGATCGCACCGTCGTCCGCGCTCAAACGCACGCCCAGACGGCGGAACGCCCAGCATTCATACGCCACCGAAACGAAGAAACTGGCCGGCAACCGGTTGGCCGCCATGATCTTGCACCCAATCAGCGATGCCTTGCCGCCAAAACCCATTGCACCCACGCCCAGCCTGTTGGCTTCGTCCATGATCGCGGCTTCGAGCGTCGCCAGTTCCGGCACCGGGTTCACATCGTCCAGCGTGCGGAAGAGCTGGCCCTTGGCCAGATCATAGCCATGCGCGCGATCGCTGCCGATGCAAACGCCCAGCGCCCCCGGAGCGCATCCCTGTCCCTGCGCCTGCCACACGGCATGCAGAATGCACTTGCGCACGCCCTCAATGGTACGGTCCGCGCGGCCCATGTGCTCCAGCTCGGCGGGCAGGGAATACTGGATATTCTTGTTCTCGCAGCCCCCGCCTTTGAGGATCAGCTTGACCTCAATTTCGTCCTCTTCCCACTGCTCGAAGTGGATCACCGGCGTCTCCACGCCCAGATTGTTGCCGGAGTTCTTGCCCGTTAAAGAATCCACTGAATTGGGCCGAAGCTTGCCGCGTTTGGTGGCCTCGGCGACGGCTTCACGGATGGCGCGCTTCACCTGAATCTGGCTTACCCCCACGGGAGTGTGGACCACAAAGGTGGGCATGCCGGTGTCCTGGCAGATGGGCCCTTCGTCTTCGAGCGCCATGTCGATATTGCCGGCAATGATGTTCAGCGCCTGCGAGGACTGCGTGGCCGGGGTCTCCTCCCGGAGCGCAATGCCCATGGCGGCGCGCACGTCCGGCGGCAGGTTGGTGG
>JBBQUE010000840.1:0-1688 GCA_038212805.1 Bryobacterales bacterium
TGCTTGATCCAGTGATCCGGTCGCGCAATAGCGACGTAATCCGCAAACCTGGCCGAGGGCTGGGAGGTGCCTGTTGCCGATTGCAGCCGCGGTTGATTTGAAACGAGCATGAAACTTCTCCAAGCCTCCTCGCCAAACAGCGAAAGATGAACTTGAAGAGCATCGACCGTGCCGCACTGGGCTGGTCGACCGTCGGACCGGCGACAGCCAGCACAACGCGGTTAATGGAGGCCGCATTCCCTTGGTTTTGTGGAGATTTTCTTGAGCGTTATCGTGCCGGCGCGTGATCGTCTCACGCCGCCGCTTGGCCGCGATAGCTGTGATCCCGACTACACGTGCACCGGAATGGTACAGGTGTTTCAATCCGGGGGACTAGATTGCCGCAGGTCGCAGCCCGAATTGATGGCATCTTGCTGCAGTTTCGACTGGGATCGCGGTCCAGGTGATCCGGATGCGCATTCAGGTCGATTGCACCATCAACCCTGCGATTTGGCACGCTTGCGATGCGCGCTCTTTATCGCCCGGGGTTTGGCTCGCGCCGTCGTATTTCGAGCCGAAGGCGGACTGGATGTTTCGGAAGATGGGGCGCTTGCGAAAGACTGCCGAAGGTTATCGATCGCGCCGGTGAGCGTTCCAACCTGCTCGGACAGCCGTTTTGCGTCAGTCTGCTGCGCAGTGAGAAGGCGCCTCACGGTCTGCAATTGATCCTGAACTACCTGCAGTTGGTCGATCGACTCCTGTTGCGTTACTTCCAAGGCCTTTGTTTTCTCTACAAGCTGCTCGGAGGCTTGGGCAGTTCGGGCCTGCAACTGTCGGGCAGACGTGACGCGTTCCTGTTCGGGCGACGTGCCGGTGTAGACCCGCCACAATGCGACAGATCCGACCCCCATCACCATGATGACGAGCGCCGCGGCGGCGAGCGCAATCGGTTGCGAGCCTATCCGCGCGACCACGTTGGCCTTTGCATCGTTCGATGTGACTTCCATCATGCTGACTCCAAAGCCGGACGGAAAGCGAAGTTCCCCCGAAGTGTCTCGAAAAGCATAAGGCCGCCCGGAGGCGGCCGCATTTCACATCTTCGAAACCCTGGATCTGCCCTTTAGCGGACGACCAACGTATCCGAACTCGTCACCGTCATCACCTTGCCGGCCTTAATGACGTGTGCGGTCTGGGTGTAATCCGAATTGGTGCGCGCGGAGATACCAAAGCCGGCTACCGCGATACCGGCCACCAGGGCGAGAATCACGATTTTCAGGTGCGTGGTGCGGTCCGCTGAGTGAATTGAATGGTTCATGTGACCCTCTTGGCGTCTTCGCCGCCGCGTTGTTGGCGAGACAGTTACCCCCGGCATGTTTCAGGATGGTTTCGTGGGTTCCCCAAAATGGTTTCGTCGGCTTCTCCGGAGTATTTTCCGGCTAAGCGGAATCCGACATCTGGTGAGAAAACCGTTACAAACCAATATCTTGTGCGTATGCTTGGGGACGGCGGCAGTTCGACGGAAACTGCCTTTAGGCGCGATAAACGCGCTCGGGAGATAAAAATAATGAAAATAACCCGCCGGGGCCTGCTGGGCGCAGCTTCCGCCACCTGGGCAACGACCATCCTTGGCGGACCTGCCGGCGCCACCGCCGAGTTCGAGTTCAAGCTTGGCGTCAATACGCCGGACACCCATCCCCTCACGCTTCGGT
>JBBQUE010000841.1:0-1678 GCA_038212805.1 Bryobacterales bacterium
CTTTCCGCCGTGGATGGCGCGACGGTGATTACGGACGAGTATGAGCTGCTCGCGTTTGGCGCGAAGATCGGCCGCCGCGACGGCAGGGGCCGGGTGGAACAGGTGCTCGTGACCGAGCCCGTGGAAGACGCTTCGGCCGTGGTGGTGCACCCCACAGAGTTGGGCGGCACGCGGCATCTTTCGGCGGCTCAGTTCGCACAGGATCAACGCGATGCTATAGCGCTGGTGGCGTCGCAGGATGGCCGCTTCACGGTTTTCGCCTGGTCGGAGTGCGACAACCTGGTGCAGGCGCATAGCGTGGAAGCACTGCTGTTGTAGATAAGCGGATCGTTTACCCCGAAGCCCGGCCCTGAAACCAAACGCCTTACCACTCCGCTACAGACCCGTCCTCATGAAAGACCCTAGCCATTGGTTTCGTACCACCGAAGGGGAATTTGGCCAAGCTGGTCTCGTTCAATTCAAAGCCCAGGCCGGGCTTGGATGGCAGCGGAAATCGTCCGTTCACCATGCGCATAGCCGGGAAGCCGAACCACTCCTGCCACACCTTCTCTTTCATCGCCGGCTCAACTCCTCCGCAGATCTCTTGAATCAGGAAGTTCGGCAAGGCGGCGTCTACATGCAGTGTCGCCAGGCCGCCGATGGGTCCTTCGCAAGCGTGCGGCGCCATGGAAATTCCGGACACGCCAGCCATGGCCGCAACCTTCCACAGCCCGCTGATGCCGCCCACGTGATTGATGTCGGTCTGCAGAATATCGACTACACCCAACTCGATCAGCTCGCGGCAGCCGTAAGACGCGATCAGCCGTTCTCCCGTCGCAATCGGCGTGGTCGAGCGCCGCGCAATCCGCTGCATCGCGGCGACGTTTTCGGGCGGGCAGGGCTCTTCGATAAACAGCAACTTTAACGGTTCCACTTCTTTGACCAGAATCGACGCCACGCTCGGGCTGGTCTTGGCGTGGAAATCGATCGCGATGTCGATATCCGGCCCGAGACCTTCGCGCAGCATCTGCATGGACTGAACCGCACGCTCAATCTTGCTGTGAGTTTCGATCCATTCGTAATATCCCGGAATGCCGGACTTGAAGCAGGAGACCCCTTGCGCGACGGCTGTTTCGCGCAATTTCACCAACTCCTCGCGAGTCGAAGCATTGGCGTGATAGTACCCGCGCACTCCGCGCTCATCGTGAGGTCCGCCGAGCAACTGGTACACCGGCATCCCGAGCACTTTGCCCCGGATGTCCCACAACGCCTGATCGATGCCCGAGATGGCGGATCCGATTACTGGGCCGGCCCGATAGAAACTGTGGACGTACATCGATTGCCAGAGATGCTCCACCTGCATCGGGTCCGCGCCCATCACGAATTCGCGGAAGTCTTCGATGCACGCCATTACCGCGCCGGCTTTGCCTTCGAGTGTACCTTCCCCCCAGCCGGTCACGCCCTGGTTGGTCTCCAGCTTGACGAAGACGTACGGCCGGTCGGAATCGGGCGTGAGCGAGACCCCGAACACTTTCATCCCGGTGACTCGTACGCCCGAATGCAGGCCGGCGAACGCATCGTTTAGGGCCGCGGGAGCGAATGCGCACCCGCACAGGTCGGCGGCCTTTACCCGGCCACGGGCACCCAGGCCGGCGCTTCCGCCCAGGGCTAAGAAGTGCCTACGCTGCACGGTATTTCT
>JBBQUE010000842.1:0-1675 GCA_038212805.1 Bryobacterales bacterium
GCGGCGGCGGTAGTGCGCGGCGGCCGGGAAATTCTTTCCAACATCGTGTTCTCGCAGTTTGTCACCCACCGGCCCTACGGAGGCGTGGTGCCGGAGCTGGCGTCGCGCGAGCATCTGCGCGCCATCGTCCCTGTGGTTCGCGAGGCGCTGTCGCAGGCCGGCCACACTTACCAGACCATCGACGCCATCGCGGTCACCCGCGGTCCGGGACTGGCGGGAGCGCTGCTGGTGGGAATCAGTTTCGCCAAAGCCGCCGCCCTGGCTTCGGGCAAGCCGCTGATCGCGGTCAATCATCTCGAAGGGCACATTCACTCGGTGCTGCTGCAGGCCATGCAGCGCGAGGAGCATGAGATCCGCTTTCCTATCTTGTCGCTGGTGGTTTCCGGCGGGCACACCCATCTTTACCTGGCGGAAGCGGAGAGCGGCTCGGCGTGGAAGTATGCCGCCATCGGGCAGACGCGGGACGACGCCGCCGGCGAAGCCTTCGACAAGGTGGCCAAGCTGCTGGCGCTGGGATTTCCGGGAGGGCCGATGATCGATGCCCTGGCGCGGCACGGCAATCCGGAGGCGGTGAAGTTCATGCCGGCCCAGATCAAGAAAAAAAGCCGCGGCGGTTCCCCGGGACACGATGACGCTGGCAGTCTCTATCTGCAGCAAGAAAGCTTTGACTTCTCGTTCAGCGGCATCAAGACCGCGGTGCTGCGCTATGTGCAGCTCCACGAAATGCAGGCAGGCATTGAACGCCGCAACCTGGCCCTGGCGGCGATGGCGGCCCCCACAGCGGCGCAGGTTCTGGAACTGTGCGACGCCCGAACCCTGGATCTGGTCGCCTCCTTCCAGCACGCGGTCGTGGAAGCCCTGGTGAGCAAGACCCTGGCGGCGGCCGAAGCCACGTCGGCGCAAACGTTGTTTGTCAGCGGCGGGGTGGCTGCCAACTCCGAGTTGCGCCGCGCCTTCGACCCCGCGGCGGGCCAGTTGGGATTGCCGGTGCTGTTTCCCTCGCGGCCGCTATCGACCGATAACGCCGCCATGATCGCCGCGGCAGCCCATCCGCGATGGATCGCGCGGGAGTTCGCGGCCGCCGATTTTTCCGCGGATGCGGGGTTGAAGCTGGGAACGCAAGCTGCTCCTGAAGTTCTTAAGTAAGCGAGAGCGTCGAGCTTGGGAGCAAGAGGCGCAGTCCCCGACAGAGTTCTTCAACGGGGGTATCCGATTCCGCGTTCAGTGTTTCCTCTGCCGCCATCTCATCGCCGGTCCAGCAGTCTTCAGACTCCAGCAACTGAATCAATAATTTCAGTCCAATGGGGTCTTTGCGCCTGGACAAACCCCAGATCGCTTCCCTGCGGGCATCCTCGTATGTGTCCCCAAGTCGCTTGTAGAAGGCGGCGCGGATTTCTGGCGAATCTGGGTAGTGGGGGATGTCCTCCTCAAATCGATCAAACTGTCCCAGCCCAAATGTCGCCCAATCCCGAACTTCGTCGGTCTCGTCCTCCATAAGTTCCATGAGGGCTTTGATTCCTTCAGGATATTCCCGCAGAGCCGAACAAGACGCAATCGCGAGCCTGACGTCAGGGTCTGAATTAGTTCTAAGGCCGATTAACGCCGGCACTCCTCGCTCAGTACCAAGATGGGAAAGAACCCATGCCGCTGAAGCTACCACCTCCGTACTGGGGTC
>JBBQUE010000843.1:0-1669 GCA_038212805.1 Bryobacterales bacterium
ACGCCCTCCGAACAAGCCATCTTCTACGACGCAAATCTCTACGACCACTGCTTCCAACTCGCCGCACCGAATGTCATGCGAGACCTGGTGACCGCCCTCGTAAAAAGCCGCGCAACAGTCATCAACTTCCACCACTACATCAACTTCGGCATCAATACACTCAAATTGGCCGCCACGGCCTGCCAAGCCAGAACCTTCCTGACCCTGCACGAGTTCCTAGCGATCTGCCAACACCACGGCCAGATGATCACCCGCCCAGCCGGCGTACTCTGCGAACGAGCGACGCTCCTGGACTGTGGCGCATGCTTCCCCGAACTCACGTTCCAACAACTCGCGCTCCGGCGATCCCTCGCGACCGACAGCCTGCTCGCAATGGACGGCTTCATCTCCCCCAGCGAGTTCCTAGCCCGGCGCTACATCGAATGGGGCCTGCCCGCCGGGCGAATGACCGTCGTCGAGAACGGCCTGATGCGGCTGTCGGACCACGCACGCCCACCACCGACCGCGGCGGTCAACCGGCCCTTCGTCTTCGGCTTCTTCGGACAGATCAATCCGTTCAAGGGCGTCGACACATTGCTCGATGCGGCAGATCTCGTGGCGCTCACGCCAGGACTGAAAGAACGCGTCCGCATCCGGATCCACGGCAACATCATCGGCCAACCGGAAGAGTTCCTGACCCGCTTCGCCGCAGCGCGCAAACGCCACCCCTTCCTCACCTTCCCGGGGCCCTACACCAACCGCACGGTGGGCCAACTTATGGCCGAATGCGACTACATCGTGGTGCCCAGCAAATGGTGGGAAAACTCCCCCGTTGTCATCCAAGAAGCCTATAGCGTAGGCCGCCCGGTCATCTGCGCCGGGATCGGCGGCATGGCCGAAAAAGTGCCGCACGGCGTGGCCGGACTGAACTTCCGGCCCGGCGACGCCGCCGATCTCGTCCGCGTAATGGAAACCGCACTCGTCCCAGGCACCTTCGAAAGCCTGCTGCGATCGTTGCCAAGACCATACGACGCCAAGGCGATGGCCTCCCGCTACATGGAAACCTTCAGGGCCGCCTCAGTCGCGACGAGCGGTGAAGATCGTATACTTGGGTCGGGACGCGCCGGGCTTACTCCCGAGGATGCATCGTAAATCCGCGACCAACAGCCGGTCCGGCCCGCAAAAATACTCGACGGCACCAGCCATGTCCAAATCCCCGTCCGCACTCCGCGCTGCCAAGTGCGAACCTTCGATAACCATCACGCTCTCGCGCTTCTTCGACCACACCGCAGCGACCGGGTAGCGCAATGCCCCCATGAACTGCTGGTCCCGAACTGACTCCAACCCCACGATCTGGGCGTCCGCCACCGCGACCGGCGCCATGTACATCAGCGACAGCAAATCCTTTGCAGCCGCAGCCGGCTCCGTCATCTCGGGTGCATCGGTAACGCCCGGCTGAAGCGGCCGGCGAAGCGAGAAATCATAGACCCCGATCCGGATCATCTGCCGCGCCAGATCGATCGACTGCTGCGAAAGCCAATGCCGATCCCGCATCCATTCGATCCGAAACTCGGACTCGAGAAAAGGACAGGGCTGCAGTATCGCCCGAGTGCCGGCGATGCGCGCGGCCTGTTGCACGAGCTGGAAATCGCTACCCTCGAGCCGGACCGTCACCCGCGTGCTGTCCTCG
>JBBQUE010000844.1:0-1639 GCA_038212805.1 Bryobacterales bacterium
TATCGCCCTGGGCACTGTAATCGAGCTGGCCGCAAGACCCATTCGCAAACTCCACCTGGGCGCAGACACTGTCCGGGTAAGCCATTTTGCCTGAAACCGGCCAGGTCGTTTGCGCGCTGACTTGCACCGGCTCGGAATCAAAAAGGAAGCAGAAGTAATCAAGGAAATGGCAGCACTCGCCCAATACGCGGCCACCGCTTTCCGCGACATTTGCATACCAATGTGAGGGGTCGAGTTTGCCGGCCATCACTCGGTAAGAGACCGAGAGCGGCCCGGGGGCGCCCGCCAGGAGGTGCTTGATTTCCGCACTGGCAGGAGCGAAACGGCGATTAAAGCCAACCTGAATCGAGCTTCCGCTGGATTGATAGGCCGCGTCGATGCTCATGAGCTGGCCGCGTTCCAGGCAGATCGGCTTCTCGACGAAGATCTGGCGCTTCGCTTTCAGTGCTTCCAGCACCAGCGGCGCGTGCAGGTTATGGCGAGTGCTGATAATCACCGCGGCGTTGGCCGGGTCTCTGAAGACTTCGCCCGCATCCGTTTCCGCCCGTGCGAATCCGAACTTCGTTTTGACGTGGTTGGCGCTCAGGGCCGTCTGGTTCACCACCGTGCCGAGGGTGATCTGGTCTTTCAGGTGGGGAAGGAGCATCGTCCGGGCGAAGTTTCCTGCGCCCAGCACATCCACATGGGACACGGGACTCGCCAACTTGCAGGCGATCGCCGAAAGCGCAGCAGACGGAGCCTGGATTTGCCGGGGAGTGCCGAGCGCTTCAGCGGGTGGATCGGGATATTCGAGAACGATGCCGATGTCCGTGGAACTCGAAGTGAGCGTTTGATACACACCAAGAGCATCGTTGAACGGCACCCGCCGGGTGGTGAGCGCCTCGAGATTGAGCAGGCCGGACCCCATTGCGTGAAGGCATGCCTGAAAATTGCGTTGTTCGGTCCATCGAACGAAACCGATTGGGTAATCGTGGCCACCCCATTCATAGTTCGGATCGTAGCGGCCGGGCCCGTATGAACGGGAGAAGCGAAACTCAATCTCTTTTTCCGAGAACATTCGCCAAGGCAATTCAATTTTCGTGATGCCGACATCGACAATTCGCGCCCGATCCCGGCACGCTTCCGCCGCTTGCTCGATCGGAGTGTTGCTTTGGCTGGCTGTGCAGATTACTGCGGCATCCACCCCGTACCCGTCGGTCCAAAGGCGGACTTCCTCACTGAGGTTTTGCTGACCTATGATGACGACCTTTTCCGCCCCCATCGCTTCGGCCACATGCCGCCGAGCCGGTAGCAGATCAACCCCCAGGACGCGCGCGCCGGACGCTTTTAGAAAATTGGTGATGAGGAGCCCGACCAGACCCTGGCCCATGACCAGAATCCGATCGCCGAGGCGTGGTTCCGTCTGGCGGACCGCGTGCAGAGCGATCGAGCAAAGGGTGGTGTAGGCGGCCTGCCAGTTGGGCACTTCTACGGGGACGGGAGCGGCGAGCATGTCCGGCACCGCGATGTATTCGGCATGAAAGGCGCATTCCGCGCCGCCGCAAGCCACGCGATCCCCAACTCGGAATCGGCCGTTGCTTTCGTCGACGTCCACGACGATGCCCGCAGCGCTGTAACCCAGGGGTCCCGGCGATTCGAG
>JBBQUE010000845.1:0-1632 GCA_038212805.1 Bryobacterales bacterium
CCAAGGGAAGTTGTCGATGCCCTTCACGGTGTAAGTCATTTCTTCTTTTTCCTCCCGGGGCAGTTCGGGAAACAATGCGTCCGCGAGTTCCCGAGTCGTGCGGAACATCGGCTGCGGTGTGGGCACCACCGCGTCCGCCGCCATCGGCTCGTGCGGGTAACAGTCGTTGAAGTGGTAGCCGTCCTCCCGGAACTGATGAGCGGGGTCGTCGGGCGCCCACGGCTCAGGATCCATTCCAAATCCGGGATCAAACAGCACGTTCGGCGGCGCTGGCGGTAGCTTCGGTTTCTGTGGCATTGGGATTCTCCTTCCATCTACATTTTACAAATGGGGGTGCCCCATAACTCGGGTCATCTGCGAGAGGTGGGATCGATCTGGCCCCCAACACTAACTTCCACTTCCGTTTACTTCTGCGAGTCTATCTTTGCAACCGCTTCGTAAAGAACTCTCTCCCGTTCAGGTCCCTTTTCTTGCGCCGCTTGCACCACTGTTTTGCCGGCCTTGTTGCGTATCGTCAAATCGGCCCCGTGAGCGATCAACAGCGGGATGGCGTCGTCGTCCGTGGTGAAGATCGGCGTCTCGCCGTTGTTGTCTGTCGCGTTCACATCGGCGCCCAGACGGATCAGTTCTCCTTCCACCTCCGTCAAGAATAGCCTATGGAGCGGGGTCTGTCCGTGTTCATCGCGCGCGTTCACGTCCGCTCCTGCTTCCACCAGCAGTCTGACGCACTCCACCGCCGCCTGGGGATCATCATGATAATGATCGGCGGCGTAAAACAGCGCCGTCTTGCCTTCCTCGTCTCGCAAGCCCAGATTCGGGCGATGGCTAAGAATTTCTTGCACTGTCTCCACATTTCCTGAAGCTGCCGCGCTAATCAAAGCGCTAACCTCACCACGAGGTGACCATGAATCACGAGGTCCCCGGGTCTGGCGCCAGCTAGTGAGATCTGCATTGGGATTGGCCCCATATGCAATCAAGGCTCGCACCGACTGCACACTGCCGGATGCTGCAGCCCCTAACAGTGCCAGGTCTTTGTCGCGCTGGTCATTCTTGCCTGCTCCAGCTCCCATCAGCACGCCGAGGGTCTCAGGACTTCCAGCAGCGGCTTGAAGCCATCCCAACTCGGCGATCATTTGCCGCCTGTTATTTGGCGGAAGCTTCGGAACGGCGGTTACTCCCACCGACACACCAGCTTTCAGGAATTCCTTCACCGTCGTTGTTTCGCCTCGCCTCGCTGCTTCCTTTACCGCCTGTTGGGCTTCGAAAGTCTTGAAATCGAACTTCTCTGCAGTCAGCGCCGCAACCAAGCCTGGTTTCGCATCAACCCATCGCGAAGTCTGGGCGAGATGGTCAACATCACCCTCTAATTCGCGAATCACCGATGGCATACCGACTTGTTCACCGGCATAGTCCTCCACCTGTTTCGACTGCCCGTCAATATCGATCGATAGGGTGAAGGTCGGCAGGTCCGTCGCGCTCCATCGATATTCCCCATCCATGGAATAAAAATCTGCATTGACAAATTTGCGGGCCAGCTTTCGGGTTTCACTGGGATCGATCCGGTCTCTGTGCATGCCTTCGACAGCGACAAAACCGTAGCCTTCATACATAACGCCTTCCGTGCTCACGGTA
>JBBQUE010000846.1:0-1629 GCA_038212805.1 Bryobacterales bacterium
GCGCTGATGGCCAGCGCCGGTTTGGCTTTGAATTAACGTTTTTCCGCCAGGGCGTAGACCGGCAGCAGCGCCCGGCGGAGGTGTGGGATGTGCGGGATGTCTGGCTGGCCCACCTCGCGCTCAGCGATCTGGATGGCCGCCGGTTCTTCCATACCGAACGCTTGAACCGGTCCGGCGCGGGCATTGCGGGCGCGGAGGAAAGCCAGCACCGGGTTTGGAACGGGAATTGGGAAGTGAAGTGGAGCGGGGATGGCCAGCAGTTGCAAGCGGTTGCGGACCAGTTCCGCTTCCAGTTATCCCTGCAATCCCTGAAGCCACCCGTGGTGCATGGGGCGGAGGGCATCAGCCAGAAGTCTGCCGGGGCCGGGCATGCCTCGAACTATTTCTCGCAAACCCGGCTCCAGACCAAGGGCACGATTGAGATCGGTACGGAGAAGTTTGCGGTCGACGGACTGTCGTGGATGGATCATGAATTCTTCACCCACCAGATGGACGCCAACCAGAGCGGTTGGGACTGGTTCAGCCTGCAGCTCGACGACGGTTCTGAGATCATGCTCTACCGTCTCCGGCGCAAGGATGGTTCGGCGGATCCTTATTCAGCCGGTACCTACATCGATCCCCAGGGCCGGGCAACCCACCTGAAGCTGGCGGATGCTGCTCTGCTTCCGGGGAAGATATGGAAGAGCCCGGACACAGGGGGGCAGTATCCCATCAACTGGACTATCCGCGTGCCCTCGTTAAGCCTGGACCTTGCACTTACCACTCGCCTTCCCCAGCAGGAGCTGACGGGTACAAGCAAAGCGTCGCCGGCCTACTGGGAAGGTGCCATCGAGGTGACCGGCACGAAGCAGGGACAAGCCGTGAAGGGCGCAGGGTATCTGGAAATGACCGGATACGCTGGCCCTGTGAACTTCGGCGGCTAAATCCTGGTCGATAACATACTGTGAACATTGCACAATCAAAGCGAGCCACGACCGTGAGGGAGTCGGTCCCAAACAGTTCACCGCCGTGGGCAACTGGTGTCGGCGAAAGTCACAATGGTATACCCGCGCGGTAATTGTTGAAGTTGTTCCATTGACGAATTGGTGTCTTAGAAGCCTACATCTCCGTCATGGCGGCCACCAAAGCGCCGCGCGCGGAGGTGTGCAGCGGGTCGGCGGCCATGCGAATCTCCGACAACGGAATTGGGAAGTCGGAAGCTTTCAGGATCTTCTCGAAACGGTCGCGGAATCCCTGGGGCAGGGCAGTTCCGCCACTCAGAACCAGCGGGATCGGCTTTCCAATCTTGGCTTTTCCTTGCGCGTTGGCGAAAGCTTGTTTCATTCCCTGCACCAGGCTCTGAATCATTTCGTCATAGTAAACGCCCAGAACTTGAAACGTCTTGTCGGCGAAGAAGCCGTTCAGGTGGAACGATTCTTCCTTGATCATGCGGATCCGGTTCGCGCGCTCCCCCGTCACTGAAGATGCGCTCTGATCGATGTAGTCGCCCGCCTTCGGGACTGAGAAGCTAAGCACCGGCACTGACAGATACGCCATGCAAACGTTGCACAGACCGCCGCCGCAACTGATGCCGATCCCGGTGTAGTTCGAACTTTCGAGCTCGGAGTAAATCACCGCCAGGCCTTCGTT
>JBBQUE010000847.1:0-1610 GCA_038212805.1 Bryobacterales bacterium
GGCACAATCACCTGTTCCGCCGAAAGTCCCATCTGGATGGCCGCTTCTTCCAAGGTATCGATGGAGGTGCCATCCACATCGGTCTGGCACGCTTCCCTCAGCCGGCCATAGCTGGCGGAGATTCCAAACCCTTCCAGCACGGCCTTCAACGACGCCGGACCGCAATCCATCGCGGAGGTTTGGATCGATTCGGGGACCAGGAACTTGCGCGGAGGATTAGAACGCACTGCGAGGCTCCGTCAACATCTGGCCCGCATTCCGCAACACCAGGGCCAGCGGAGTCACCTGCTCAATGCGCACTTCCACCGTGCCGGGCAGCCCATGTTGCAAGGGGATCTTCTGAGCCGCATCCACCTGGAATTCCACCCGGACGGTTCCATCGCGCACTTCATCCGCCACCTTCGAAACCGTGGCTGTGATGCTGCCGTACTGGGTCCAGGGAAAGCCGTTCAGCCGCAGCTTGGCTGTCTGGCCGGGGCGAATGCGGCCCAGCGCGGCGGGTGGCGGGAATTGCGCCGTCACCGCCAGACGCCCATCGGGCAGGATGGTGCAGATCTTGTCGCCCTCCCGCAGCACGGAACCCTTGCCCAGAATGGCCGCTTCCCCCAGTTTCCCCGAGACCGGCGAGCGCAGCACGCGCCGCTCCACGTCATACTCCAGGCGCCGGATGGCGGCCTGAATCTCGGGAATCTGCGATTCAATGCGGGAGATGTCGGTTTCCAATCCCCGGATCCGCGTAGCCCGGTCGCCCTCCCTGGTTCGCTGCTCCTGTTCAATGCGGCGGATGGCGATCTTCTGGCCCTCGGCGGCGGCCCGGAATTTTTCGGCGTCGGCCTTGCTGCGCAGATACTCGCGTTCGGCTATCAGCCCATCGGCGCGCAACTGGCTCAGCCGGTGCGCGTCGTCCTCGGCAAACGCGGCCGGCGCGGCGGCTTCCCGCGCGGAGGCCCCGGCCTGTTCTGAAGAAACGCGCGCGGCTTGTTGTTCCTGAATCCGCGCCTGCTGCTCGGCTTCAATCTGGGCGCGCAGAGCGGCCGCGGTCGGGGTCAACGCCGCCAACTTGGCCCGCTGCTCCCGAATCTGCAGCTTCTCCGGTTCGGCATCCAACTCCACCAGAATCTCTCCGGCCTTCACTTCGCGACCCATGAGCAGCGCGCTCGAAACCACCCGGCCAGCCATGGAGGCCTGGACCGGATAGATCGCGCGGTTCACTTCCAGCCGCGCCGTATCGGTCACTTCATACAAGGTGATCTTGGCCAGGCTGCACCATGCCGCCCAGGCCCCCGCGAAGCACACCGCGATGAGCAACCAGCGCGCCGCCGGACCATAGCTATCGCCATGCAGCGTTCGTAACGATCGGGAAAATGCGGTGGCAGCCGTGGAACTTCGCATGTACAACCTAACTGGTCGCTCTTATAAAGACTGTATCTTGAATCCGGCCTTCAGCAGTTGCCGGGGCACACGCTGATCAAAAGCATCCGCTGCACCAGGTTTGGTGCCAACCGCCGGGGCAGCCAGCTGCTGGGCAAACACTGGCAGGGAAAGCGCAACGAACAAAGCGGCCGCAAAGCCGGCGCGATGGGTTCGTTTCATAGTTGTCCTCTCGAATG
>JBBQUE010000848.1:0-1610 GCA_038212805.1 Bryobacterales bacterium
CGCCTTGGCTTTGACCGTCATCTCATGAATGCCGCGATACCCGTAATCGATCACCTTCTCGGGATGCCCCAAGGCCCACGATGCATCGCCTCCCGTATGCCCGGTGTCCGTGGTCGCCACTGCATAGCCGTGTTTCAAGGGAGCGCCCATCACCCCGTACGAAAGCGACCCCGCATACCCGCCGTTGCCCACGCCATGGAACTTTCCGTTCCAGCCTGAGGCGGGCATCCAGACTTCGAACTGGATAGTGGAGTCGTTCGATGGCTGAATGGATCCGGCGACACGGCAAAAGGCTGGCAGATCCTGGACGGCGACACCGTAGGCTGATGTGAAAGTGCCGCTGACAGGCGTAGCCGTGGTGATCTTGGTGTTCTCAATCTGAAGGCTTGCCAGGCTCTCGCAGGTGGCGGCGTTGGCGGCGCTGGCCGCGGTAGTGAGTAGGCCCACCGCGAGGCTGGCTAACAGGAGTTGTGCATTCATCGTGAGGCGATTCTATCTCAATCTCTGATCGAACGCACTACGCAGCATCGCCTGGGCCGCGTACAACACCACCGCCATCACCAGCCATCGGACTGCATCCAGAGGGAGCGATTTCACCAGGAACGCCGCGATGGGTACGCCCACCAGTCCACCCAGCGTCAGCCCCAGGGCAACCCGCGGGGAGTACGCATCGCTCAAAACGAAGCGAGAACTCGCCACCGGCATCAGGAACGCGCCTGATCCCATCATGATCGGAAATGCCGCCGTGGGGTTCATCCCCAGCAGGCTCACCAAAGTCATGCAGGGTGCATAAAAGCCAATTCCCAAGGTGCTGATGGCTGCAATCAATCCATTGGCTGCCACCGCAAACCACAGCTTGGAACCCTCCAGACCAAGCGCCGTTCCTCCGGCTGGAAATAGCCCCAGCTGGCGCATCAACATGGCCAGGAACGCCGCTAGCAGAGCAAAGCCCACGCCGATTTGCACTTTGCGTTTCGGCAGGCCCGCCACCCATCCCGCACCGAACCACGCGCCGGCCGTTGCGCCCCCTATCATCAGCGCCAGGGTCACGAAGTCCACTTCGATCACTGAAATATAGATGAATGCCTGAAAGATCACCGGCAGCGTGTGGCCCACGTTTAGCGTTCCCGGAATCAGCTCATCCGGCACCATGCCGGTAAACTTGAACACTGTGGTGGTGGTGGCAAACGAACCGATACCAAGCGTGTCAAAGAAGTTCGTCACCAGGCCCGTTGCCAGTTCCGGAATCGACGGCCTTTCTACCCCGCCCCTTTTCCACAGCGACCTGAACCAAACCGCGGCATAGAGCAGGGTAGTGAAGGCGAGCGCCGCCAGCGTCCAGGCCTTCGTTACATCGGGCATTCCCGCAATTGTATTATGTTTGCCTCGACAATCAGCGCGATCTTTTCTGAGCCCCGACCGTAAAGGAGTGTTTTGGCCTCCACGGCGCGTGAAAAATACGGTAATCCAAAACGGTTAAGCACCTGCCGCTATCCTGTAAGTGTGAGCAGTACCCGTGTAAAACCCGAAGTGATGAGTCCCGCGGGATATTGGCCGCAGCTTCATGCCGCTGTGGATGCGGGTGCGGACTCGGTCTATTTTGGGCTCAA
>JBBQUE010000849.1:0-1602 GCA_038212805.1 Bryobacterales bacterium
GATCAGAGGTTGCGCTGGAGGCGGGCCGGTTGTTTGATCGCCGCGCGCAGGGGGACGCCAGCGTAAACGCGCGGATCGCGGAGCAGAAACTGGTGAATGCGTTTTATCAACACGTGGAAGGCACCAGCTTTGCCGCGCCGATTGTGGCCAGCATTGCGGCGTGCATGTTGCAAGCGAATCCGGGCTTGACGCCAGCGGATATCCGCAGAATCCTGCAGGCCGCCGCTTACAAGGTTCCCGGAGCGGCCGATGAACGGCAAGGCGCGGGCGCGGTGGATGCTGGGCGGGCGCTGGAGTTGACTCTTCGCGGGATGACCACTCCGCCAACCGCTTGACCGAGGTCCCGGAGCTGGCCACCCGCGACGCAGACTTGCCGGCCGTGCCTTTGGCGCGGGAACTGGTATACGACATGACATATGCCGGGTCCGTTGCTTACACGCTGACCGGGACCGCCATTTACCGGAATCACCTGAATCCCGGCTTTAACCGCGGCACCGAACTGGCCGATCCTGCGAGTATGCTGGAAGGCACCGGCTGCCTGGTCCGCCATGTTCGCATCGCGGGCAGCGCCTAACTTGACAGTGCGGCTCCGCACCGGCTGCCGGAAGACGCGTCCGGCGGGCAATCTCAGGGTACACTACATGAGTGCCGCCCCAAAGGCCGCTTCGAGCGGACGTCGAGCCCCCAGCCAGCCGCCAAGCTCTCCTGACTCTCACTCTTTTCTTCTGGATTTTCGGCATCATCCTGTTTGCCGTCCAAGCATGGACATCACGCTATTCCATGAGTTGGGACGGCATTCAGTATCTGGACGATGCCAACGAATACTTTAGCGGCCACTGGAAAGCCGCCGCCAATTCCCTGTGGAGCCCCGGGTACGCATGGCTGCTGGGATCCGGCTTGCGTTTGATGCGGGCCGATGCTTTCCACGAGTTTCCCGTCGTCCACCTGATTAACTTCCTGCTCGCGGTGTGCACCCTGTGCGCCTTCCAGTATTTCCTGAATGGTATGCTGCGCCTGTTCCAGAGTGCGCCGGTGCGCTTCACGTTCACGCTGATCGCCTTCCCGGCGTTCCTCTACGCCACGCTCGATTTCACGAACCTTGAAACGGTGACGCCCGATCTGCTGATGCACGTGTTCGTGTATCTGGTGGCGGCCCAACTGATCCGCCTGAACCCGGCGCAACCTCAGCCTCTTCGCCTCTTTGCGCTCGGCCTTCTGATGGGCATCGGGTATCTTGCGAAGGCGCCCTTTTTCATCTATGCGTTTTTCTGTTTCGGCCTGCTTTTTTTGTGGCTTGGATTTGGATCGCGCGCGCTGAAAGGCGTGGCCCTGACGGTTGCCGGCTTCGCGCTGATTGCCGGACCCTACATCGCGTTTCTGTCTCTGGAGAAAGGCCACCTTACTTATGGCGACAGCGGACCCTACAACATCGTCTGGATGGTGAACGGCGTCTCCTACTATCATTGGCATGGCGATCCCCCCGGTAGCGGAACGCCCAAACATCCCACCCGCCAGATCTCGGCCGACCCGCCCGCTTACGAGTTCAACGGCCCCATCGCCGGCACCTACCCGCCGTGGTTCGATCCTATTTACTGGAACGAG
>JBBQUE010000850.1:0-1600 GCA_038212805.1 Bryobacterales bacterium
GCTTCGTGAGGGTGTGGCGTCGGCTCTCATGGCTTGCGGCCATGACGTGATCGATCTTGGCATTGTCTCTACGCCGGTGCTGCAGCACGCCATTCGCAGGTTGTCCGCTGGTGGAGGCGTCTCCATCGGTGCCAGCCACAATACGGCGGATTGGAACGCGCTGAAATTTCTCGGCCGCGAGGGCGTGTATCTTTCCACCGCCGAAGCAAACGAACTGCTGGACTTCTATCACCTCCACAAATTCGGGTTTGTGGAGTGGAACCGGATCGGGTCGTTGCGCACGACAGACACCGCCCTCGACGAGTATCTGGATGAACTGGCGGCCGCATTCGACCTGGACCGGCTCAAGCGCTTTCGCGTGTTGGTGGACTGTTGTAACGGAACATCCTCGCTCATCCTGCGCCGGATTAACGAGCGTTTCGGGTTTCAGTTCATCCTGCTCAATCAGCGAACCGAAGGCGTATCCTTTGCCCATGAGCCCACCACCACCGAGCGAACCGTGGCACTGCAACTCGCACCCTTGGTGAAGCCTGTTTCAGCGGATGCCGGCTTTCTCTTCGACGTCGATTCCGACCGCGTGGCTATGGCCACCGGCGACGGGACGCCTGTCAACGAGGAGATCATGCTGCCCCTCCTTGCCGACTATCTGCTGCCAAAAGCGCCGGGCAAACTGATCGTCACCAATCTCTCAACTACCGCTTTGCTCGAAGACATCGCCGCCAGGCACGGCGGAGCGGTAATTCGAGTGCCGGTGGGGCGCCAAGCGGCGATGGACGCGCTGGCCAGCTATCGTCCCGAGCAGATTGCAATCGCAGGCGAGGGCACGGGCGCAGTGATGATGCCCCGTTTCCGCTTTGTCTATGACGGAATTGCGTCCATGTTCGCCGTGCTCTCGATGATGGACGAGCGCCGCCAGCCGCTTTCCCAAATCCTCGCGGGCTATCCGCGCTACTGCATCCTCAAAGGCCAGGTTCCGTTGGTATCGCAGCGCGTGCCCGCCCTGCTGCGCAAACTGCAGGATACCTACAGCGATGGCCAGGTTAGCGTCATTGACGGTCTGCGGGTCACCTGGCCTGACCGCTGGTTCCACGTCCGGGTGAGTCAGACCGAGGCGGTGATTCGAATCATTTGCGAGCAGCGGGATCAACCCCCTACCGCGCTTTATGAATCGCTGCTCGAACAGGTGCGCGAACTTGCCTAGAGAACATCCGCTCAAGATCGGAGTTTCCGGGATTCGCGGTGTCGTGGGCGAATTCCTAACCCCCTCATTGGCTTGTGCGTTCGCTCAAGCTTTCGGCACCTACGTTGGCGGAGGCCGGGTCGTGGTTGGTCGTGACACCCGTGCCAGCGGCCCCATGCTACAACATGCCGTACAGTGCGGTCTGCTTGCCGCCGGTTGTGACGTGGTCGATGTCGGCGTTCTTCCGACGCCCACAATTCAAATCTATACGGCTGCGTCGCGCGCGCATGGAGGGTTGGCGATTACCGCATCTCACAACCCCCCCGAATACAACGCGTTGAAAATGTTCAACGCCCAGGGTCTCTTCTTCAACAATTATGAACGGGGCGAACTGCTCGACATCTATCACCAGAGCGATTT
>JBBQUE010000851.1:0-1596 GCA_038212805.1 Bryobacterales bacterium
CGGCAACTCCTGCTGGACGCTTGCATTCCACTGTTGTACGTATGGCGTCGCCGCGTGCGGATCCAAGCCATAATAGCTGGGCAATCCGGTTGTAGCCGTCGGAAGGAAGCCATGGGCGGTAGTCAGCAGAGGCGTGGCGCCGTCGGAGGAATTACTTTCCGTGCGGATGCCGTTGAGAACCAGATCGTAGGCTTCGAGCGAAATTTCGGGGTTGAAATAGACGCCATAACCCGCTCGGAAGACCATTTTGCGGCCCGGCCAGAGGGTCGCGGGCGGAGACCACGCGAGACCGGCGCGCGGCGCGAAGTTCGCGTGTTGCGGTTGGCCCGCGGAGCCGGATTTGATCAGCGAGGGCGCGTGCGGCAGGGTGGAGTAATCAAGGTTCAGCAGGTGATCGCGTGCTTCGGTAAAGGGTGTGAAGTACTCGTAGCGCACGCCAGCATTCAGCGTGAGCGTGCTTGTGATCCGCCAGTCGTCCTGCACGTAGGCCCCATAAGTATCGGTACGCAGGTAAGCCTGGGCGAAACCCAGCGTACGCGCCGTGAACTGGGGGAACCCAAGGAGAAAATCCGCGAAACTATCGCCCGAGGCGGCCGTGTTGTTGGGATCGGCAGCGGTGAAGGCCCCGGTGTATGTGTATTGCCCGCGCGGCAGGTTGCTCTGCTGGTAATTGACCTGTGAATGCAACCACTGGAAGCCGGTTTTCCATGTATGGCGGCCGCGGGTGATGGAAAAGCCGTCCGACACCTGCCACAGATTGTCACGCTGCAATTGCGGCAAGCTGGGCGAATCCGTGACGGTAGAGAAATCGGTGACTAAAAAGTAGGGAAGTCCGAAACCGGCCGGATCGGCTGGCAGCCCGTTGATACCAAGCTGCCGCGCAATATCATTGTGAAATGCGTTCCTGGGAGTATCCAACACTTTCAGACGGGTGAAGGAGCCATATGCCTGATTCAGCCAAGTCGCGCCGGCCAAGATGTAGCCCAGTACGGCTTGTTGGGCGCGCACGTTCTCGCTGGCCGGAAGCAGCGGAAAGCCGCCGGCAACCATGTCAGGTTCGTTGTTGAGGGTATAACGTGAAAACACGCGGCTGTGATCTCGAAATTGATGATCGATGCGCCCGGAGACCGTATCGGTGGTGTTCTGACTGGGAGTGGAGTCCAAATAGTTGTTAAACCCGCCGCGGTTGGGCAGGGGTTCGAATGTCTGGAGATATTTGCTCGCAATGGGATCGATGCGGTTTGCCGGAATGATCTGATTCGGAAACGGGCGGCGCGCGCCGGTCGCGGGATCGATATTGAGCGGATCAAAAATCGGATTGCGACCGGTAAAATCCCCAGACCGTACGGCGGCGTCCGGAACGATATTGACCGCGGGCGTTGCCGCCTTAGCGCGCCGGCCCTCGTAGGTGAAGAAGAAGAATGTGTCGCGCCAAGGGGCGGGCCCGCCGAGCGAGCCGCCGAACTGGTTCTGCCGGAAGACCGGCCGCGGCAGAGCAGTGTCATCGAAGAAGTTGTGTGCATCCAATGACTCGTTGCGGAAATATTCGAAGGCGCCGCCGTGCCAGGCCAGAGAGCCCGATTTGGTTACGATGTC
>JBBQUE010000852.1:0-1595 GCA_038212805.1 Bryobacterales bacterium
AGACTCCGCACCCGATGACGCGGTTGCTGCAGGGGGATGTGGGGAGCGGCAAGACTTTGGTGGCGGCCGAGGCGGCGGTGATCGCGATAGAGAATGGCTACCAGGTGGTGCTTCTGGCCCCGACCGAGATTCTGGCAAGCCAGCATTACGTGACGTTCAAGAAGCTGTTCGGGCCGCTGGGGTACACGCCGGTACTGTTGACGGGAACGAATACGGCGCGCGAGAAGCACCAGCTGAATCGTTTGATGGCGACGGGGCTGGCGCAGATCGGGATCGGGACGCATGCGCTGCTGGAAAAGGACGTGGAGTTCCACAAGCTGGGGTTGGCCATCGTGGATGAGCAGCATCGGTTTGGCGTGATGCAGCGGTTGAAACTGATGGAGAAAGGGCAATCGCCGGAGCAGCCGCCGGATGTGCTGGTGATGACGGCGACTCCGATTCCGCGGACGTTGGCGCTGACTTTGTACGGCGATTTGGATGTGTCGGTTATTGATGAATTGCCGCCGGGGCGCAAGCCGATTGTGACCAGGCATGTCACCGAAGATCAGGCGGAGCGGGTCTATAGCTTTGTGAAGCAGCACGTGGATGGCGGGAACCAAGCGTATGTGGTGTATCCGGTAATTGAAGAATCGGAGACGGCTGCGATCAAGGCGGCGACGCAGATGTACGAGCAGTTGTCGCAGATTGTGTTTCCGGGGTTAAGCGTGGGGCTGCTGCATGGCAAGCTGAAGCCGGATGAGAAGGAACTGGTGATGGACCGGTTCAAGCGGGATGAGGTGAAGATTCTGGTTTCGACCACGGTGATTGAGGTGGGCGTGGACGTCCCGAACGCCACCGTGATGGTGATTGAGCAGGCGCAGCGGTTTGGGCTGGCGCAGTTGCATCAGTTGCGCGGGCGCGTGGGCCGGGGTGGCGATCAGAGCTACTGCATTCTGGTGACGGGCCGGTTGAACGATACCGGGAAGGAGCGGATCCGGACCATGGTGGAATCGAACGACGGGTTTTATATCGCCGAGATGGATATGAAGCTGCGGGGGCCGGGTGAGTTCTTTGGGACGAAACAGTCGGGCGTGCCGGCGCTGCGGATTGGGAATATTCTGCGGGATCAGGAAATTCTGGAGATCGCGCGGGGGGAGGCGGAGGCGTATGTGGGGAACCCGCCGTCGCCCGAGGAGTTGAAGCGCGTGGTGGCCTATATACGGGATCATTGGCAGCGCCGGTATGGGCTGGTGCAGGTGGGGTGATGGGCGATAGAATCGTAAGCGAGGCCCGAAATATTATGCCTATTGCGGTAACCGAAGCCACTTACAGTCTGGTTCCGTTCGACGCCTTCCGAAAGCGCTGGACCCGCCAGGAGTTCGCGGCGGTTGAGGAGGCGGGACTGTTGGCTGGTCAGCGCCTGGAGTTGATCGACGGAGATTTGATTACCAAGATGCCCAAGAACAGAAGGCATACGAACGGGTTGATCTTCCTGCAGGCGTGGCTGATTCAAACATTCGGATTGGAATTCATCAACCCTGAAACTTCCATAGACGTGGCACCGGAGGACAATCCGACCAGTGAGCCTGAGCCGGATCTCATTGTTTTGCGGCGGC
>JBBQUE010000853.1:0-1592 GCA_038212805.1 Bryobacterales bacterium
GGTTCTCTCTTAGAGAACCTTCTTGGATTCGCCGCGTGGAACCGCGTCAACGATGCGCGAAATGATGTCGTCCACTTTCACGCCTTCCGCTTCCGCATTGAAGGTCGGAACGATCCGGTGGCGAAGCACTGGGAGCGCGAGTGCGGCGATATCGTCGTCCGTCACGTGGAATCGGCCGCGCAGCACAGCCCGCACCTTGGCTGCGAGCACCAGGTTCTGGCATGCGCGCGGGCCGGCGCCCCACTCGACGAGCTCCTTGATGAAGGCGGGAGCGGTCGCATTGTCAGGACGCGTAAACCGGACGAGATCGAGGACGAAATCCATCACGTGATCAGGCACCGGCACTTTCCGCACCACTTTCTGCAATTCAATGATCTGATCGCCGTGGATCACGGGCTGCAGTTCGGCCGAGAACGTGCCAGTCGTGCGCGCCACAATCTGGCGCTCCTGCTCGCGATCCGGGTAATCGACTTTGACGAGGAAAATAAACCGGTCCTTTTGAGCCTCGGGAAGCGGATAGGTTCCTTCCTGCTCGATCGGGTTTTGAGTGGCAAGCACGAAGAACGGCTCCTCAAGCTTCAGCGTATGCCCGCCGACTGTCACGGAATGCTCCTGCATCGCCTCGAGCAGCGCCGACTGCGTCTTGGGCGGAGTCCGGTTGATCTCATCCGCCAGAATCATCTGCGCGAAAATCGGACCTTTTTGGAAAACAAATTGCCGGCGGCCAGTCGCGGGATCTTCCTGAATGATGTCAGTTCCCGTGATGTCCGCAGGCATCAGGTCAGGCGTAAACTGGATGCGCCGGAAGCTCAGATCCATGCAGCGGGACAGCGAACGGATCATCGCCGTTTTGGCGAGACCGGGAACGCCTTCCAATAGGCAATGGCCCCCGGCCAGAACGGCGATTACGAGTTGCTCAATGACCTCCGTCTGACCGACGATAAATTTCCCCATCTCGGTGGAAATCTTATTGTAGGCATCGACAAGCAGGGCGGCGGAGGCTTTATCGTCCGGCGTATCTAGTGCCGGCGCGGCGGGAAGACTGGATGGTGTCTCAGTGGCAGGAGGGGCTTGGGTGGGCATGGGTAAGTAGAGGTTGGAAAAACGTGAAAGTGAAAAGCGGAACGGCAGAGTACGCTTGGACGACAGCCGAAGCTTGCAAACCGGAGAAAACGATCAACGACCGCGGACGAAACTGGTGGCGTCAGGCCACGATGGCGGCGTGCAGATCGTCGCCGGGGCCTGCGGCAGCGACTCGCTCGCCGTTTGCAGCCAGGAAGACGAATCGTCCACTACATGGAGATCGACGAAACTTGCGAAATCAGCGTCCTGCACGGAAGCGCCGGAGCTAACCATCTTGGACATCTGGTTGGAGACATGGGCAACGGTCGAGGAGACCTGAGCCATCTTCTTGCGGGCGTGCTCGCCGCCGCTGAGAAGTTGCAAATTCACGCAGGCAAAGGCGGCGCAAGCTGCGACAGCGAGGATGGCGGCTGTGCGGCGCAGAAAGGCGGCAGCGAGATTGGGCGGCGGGATCTGAAGCACTGTGAGGCGCTGGCCGTCGGTAAGCATCGCTGGGAGCCGCCCAGACT
>JBBQUE010000854.1:0-1591 GCA_038212805.1 Bryobacterales bacterium
CTTGGTGGAGTGGAGCATTCCCTTTTAGTCTGGCAGATCCGAAAACTGTCCCGCAAATGTTCCCGAAGCGGTTTCGGTCCCGCCGGATCCGATGAGGGCTTCGAGCAGGACCTGCGCGCGTCCCAGTTGGGCTGGAGACAGCTGGTCTACCAGCCGATGCAGAGCGCCCGCGTCGCCTGGATTTGCCGCGCCGTTCGTAGCCGCGACGAAGAATAGTTTTCCCTGTGGAATGGCGGGGGAATGGCGGCGGATAGTCGCGGCGGCGGCGCTGGCGGGGTCCTTGAGCAGGGCAATCAGCAGATCGGCCGGGTGAATATGCGTTCGCCGGGACCGCTCGACGGCTTCCGCGGCTTCAGCCAGGATGCGTTGGCTGCGGGGGGCCAGCGGAATATCGGCGGGCGGCGGCAGCGGATCAGGCCGGCTGATCTGATTTTCGAGTTCGTTGCGGAGCGCCTGGCAGGCCGCGGGAGATTGGAGCGCGGAACCGAAAAGTTCGCGGTTTTCCTGGAGAATCGCGAGGGCCAGATGTTCCGGTTCGATAGCGGCACTGCCTAGTTCGTTGGCCGAATCGCGCGCGAAAAAGATCACCCGCCGGGAGGCCTCGGTATAGCGCTCAAACATGGTGGCCGAATCATATCACCAATTTCGCCACGGGGACGCAAAGGGATGGCCCGGTAAATCAAGGTAACTTTTGCGGATCGCTTAACGATAAGGAACCTGGGAGAAGCCACGGTCGTGATGAAGGCACAAATTGCAGTTCGGAGCGTCCCGGCCCTGATTGTCTGGGTGATCGTCTGGGTGGTAGGTTCCTGGGTCGTGAGTTCCAGCCAGGTTGGAGCTCTTTGCGCGGAGCCAACCGTTATACCGGTTACGGGTACGGTCGCCAGGAAAATGGCGAAGCACTTGTTTCAGGATTCCGGATTTCCGGTGGTCGTCCGTAAGGAGGAGACGCTGGACGATTGCAATGCCTTGAATACGACCGAACACTCCTGGGTGGCCCATGAGGGCAATGTAGTCACGGAGTTTCTGTATAGCCCCCAGGCCATCTGCGTGACCGTTTTCACACGCGCGAAAGAGAACGGTATTCATCTGAATCCAGCTTCATTTGAAGCTCTATTTGGCTCTCTGACAGAGGGTGAATTCAGTGTCCGGCAGCGCATAGGTTTCCGTTTCCCGGACGACCCAATGACGCCTCCGTCCGAGGAAGCTCTGGAAATGTTCTTCATCCGGGTGCCGCGGCCCGTGAACCTGCACCATGCGGGATCCCTGTCAGCAGCGATGCGCGACGCGGAGTCCCCGGAAACGAGTTCGGCCTTTTCGGGCGCGGTGATCAAAGCATATCCCGGGGCCAAACTGGGAGAACATTCCTCAACGCGGGAGGCTTGGGCTGGCGCGAAGGCAAAGGCGGCATCGGTTAAAGATGGCGGCGGCGGCCAGGGTTGGGTGTTGGCGCGCAACGCCGGGATCGGGACTGCGGGACTGCTGGGAATTGGGGCCGCAATTTGGCTCTGCTTCCATTTCCTCGCGCGGGCCCAGCGAGCCTCCGCATCTGTAGCGCCAGCGAACGCCGCTCCGGAACGCCCGCGACCGG
>JBBQUE010000855.1:0-1571 GCA_038212805.1 Bryobacterales bacterium
TCCTTCGCGCCGGTTGAACAGGTTGGTGAGCGGATCGGTGGAAGCCAGCAACTCGGCCTCTTGAAGGCGCTGCTCAAATGAGCGCAACTCCGTCTGCAAGGGCTGCAACGCTTTCTCCTGCTCCTTGTGGATGTTTTCCAGGCAGGAGCGCAGTTCAGTCACCTGGCTGGTCAGCCGCATGCGAATCTGGCGAAGGTCGTCACACTGCGATATGGCTTCCAGACCCAGCGCAAAGTTCCGGAACTGTTGGTCGTGGTGCGCGTTGCTGGTGACCATCGTTCCGGTCGCTTCCCGCAACAACCCGATAATCTCCCGCACTTCAAGCTGGTTGGCTTCGAAAGCCTTGCTGATCTTTGCGTTGTAGGTGCCTACCTCATCGTCCAGAGTCAAGCGGGATTGCTCCAGATTCCCGGGGGAGAGTTCCCCGGTGATCTCCCTTCGCAACTGCCCCAGACGCCTGCGGTGATCTTTCAGTTCGTCGGCTGACAACTCCGCTGCATGCTTCTGAACTGTGTTGATGGCCGACAAGTAGCACTCCAAAGTCTTCTTCTGTAATTCTTCGACATCTAGCAGTTCTTGATCCTTTACAGCTTGTTTGAGAGATATCAGCGCCATGCTTACCCTCCGTATCGGCTGTGAATAGCAAAGACTTTAGGCTACAAACATTTACTCAACTGCAACTGTTTTTCCGGAACATCCGGCCCGGTGCCGCGTTTAAACAACCAGGAGAGAAAAATGCGGGAAAAGATTTGTAATGCGATCGGGTTCATGCTCCTCGGCAGCCTGCTGATCTTGCTCTCGGGAGCCACGGGCGATCCGCTCACCTCATACGATCCAGCAAACACGATTCAGGTCGCGGAGCTGGTTAAGTAGTTTTGCCGGACGGGCGCTGGCGCTTTCCTGGCGTGATGGCCGCTTCCTTGGCCGCCCACCGTCCCAGCCGGTACTGGCGCTGATACCCGGAAGTTTCATTGGCAATTGTGACCGCCACCGTGCCACTGGCGTCGCAGGTATAGCATTCTTCAATCACCTGCGATGCGGCGCGCAGGCTGTGCGAGACCGGCACCGAATCCCCTTCCTGATCCCGCAGGGGCGGATCGAACGGAAACCGGATTTCGTCCCAAACCGTAACATCGCCCGTGGGCTGCCCGGAATCGTCCAGATGACTGCATTCCAGATACCGGAAATCGCCAATGTTGTGCACCGGCGTGTAGCGCCTCCGGATCTCGAGCACCCGTTCGCCGGGGACGGAAAGCGGGGTGCCCTTCGTGAACAGCGGATCGAAGATTATTCGGCGGCCCGCGTCGCCCTCTCGCCATACTCCGAAGAAACGGGTGAATTTCTCCCGCAGCACGTAACCGGCTTCCGAATCCGCCTGGATGGCCAAACCGATGGCCGTGGCTGACCGGGTATGCGCGGAGCGTTTCACCCGCCGGCCAAACGACTCCCGCAGCATCCGGCTGACCAGCGGGATTTCCGCCCCGCCTCCGGCCACGTAGAGTGTGTCGAGCTCCGCTGAATCCTGCGCCAGCAGGTCTTCCACCAGATGCACGGTCTCATCCAGCAACGGC
>JBBQUE010000856.1:0-1532 GCA_038212805.1 Bryobacterales bacterium
GACCATATGCCTCGTGCCGGTCTGCTTGCCATGCCGTTCCATCAGGGATTGCCAGATCACGTCGAAGCTCGCTGGCCAAAGCCCTGCTTTGCGTTGCTGTTCCAGTGGCCGCGATCCGGCCAACGCACCGGGCTTTCGGGACAGCACATCCAGGTAATGTTCCAGATCGAGAATCTGTTGCTGCCGCCCGTAACAGCGCCCATGCCGCGCCACACAGTGCCCGTCATGCCAGAGCTCGACGACGCTGGCGTAAACTTTCGCCTGCACTAGAGTTCCGGGTTTCAGCGGTGCTGAATAGGCGTTTGTCAGAACCTTCGCGCAACCCAAACTGTTTACGGTGGGAAAGGTCGTATGAGCCAGGTCCATCCCTTCCGACGCGAGCGGCAAGAGATGATCGCGTTCCACGACCAGCGCCGCGCCTATACTCTGTAGGCTTCCGGCGATCGTTCGGTGCTCATCGTCGTGGCATCCGGCTAACAGTTGCCGGTTGAGCGCCGCAAGATCTTCCGCCTTCGGTACCGGCACCCAGTGATTCCTCCGAAAGTAGCCCACCTCTCCTTCAATCCCGCCTTTCTCATGCGCTTCCGCCGGATTGCAGAACTCGCTTTCAAACCGCCAATGAGAGCGAAACGCAACGAACCGTCCTGCCTGTTCCCGTTGACGTCCACGGAGAATCTTCTTTACCGCCGAGGTCAGGTTGTCGTACACCAGCTTTCGGAACACGCCCGAGAAGTAGGCGAACGCCAGTTCGTGCGCTTCTAGAAACGCCTGCTGCGTGGCATGGAGAAAAGCGCAGTGGAACGCCGCGCCGCTGGCCATGCTGCGCATCGAAAACACTTGCAGCTTGGTCCGCTCGCCTGCCAGATCGGCATATGCCTCTGACCAGTCCACCTGGGCCTCGGCTCCCCACGAGTAGCTTTGCGGCACGAATGTATCGTGAACGATCAACCCCAGCGCTATTTTCCGGTCGTGAACATACTGCCGGACCGTCCGTTCGCAGATCCGGCATTCCGGCATCTCTTTCTGAATGCGGTCCCAGATCCGCCGCGCCGTATGGCGTTGCTTCCGGGGAGCCTTCTTGTCCAGTTCCAGAATCTGATTCACAAACTCCATCGCCGCGGCCAGCTTCCAGCGCGGCCGTTCCACCTTCTTTCGCGGCGCAGGCAATGCGCTGCCGATCGCTTCCCGCACCATACGCCGGTGCACTCCCAGCTTCTTCGCCACGCCGGCAATCGTCCCGGTTCCAAACTCGTACTCCCTGCGGATCTGCTCGAAAAGCTCCACCTTCGTTCTCCAATCCAACGAGTTCCTCCGCTTCGGGCTGCGCCCGATGCAAGAGTACCCATTCTGTTGAGGGGGTGGGCCAAATTAAACTGCCGAACTGGACCATTTCAAAATACCGAAATCATCTATCTTGGGATTGAACATAATGCCTGAACTCAGACCTTAAAAGGACTCCTCTCCTCGGGGGTGGGTGGGGGCCGCCGCTTCCATACCCGCGGAGCGATGAGCAAAAGCAGCGGGGCTCTGGC
>JBBQUE010000857.1:0-1524 GCA_038212805.1 Bryobacterales bacterium
CAGCGTATTTGCGCTCGAATTCCGCGAACCACGGGATCTCCTCTTTGCATCCGTGACACCAAGTGGCCCAGAAATCGAGCAGAACCACCTTGCCGCGGTAGTTTTTCAGCTTTGCCGTTCGCCCGGAATTGTCTTTCAGCGCGAATTCCGGCGCGGGTTTGCGCTCGTTTGCGGGTTGCAGGAGGGCGCGGACCGTGCGCTGATCGGCAGCGGATGCGAGGCCGGCGAGCGTAATGAGCAGCGCCGCCCCACACATTGGATGGATACGAAGCGATGTAGTGTTCATGTGGTTCTTCTCCTTGCTAAGCCCCGCCACGAGCCGTTGACGATGAAGAGTCCAATCGGCCAGTACACAACAAGCTGTAGCAGCCGCATCTGCCAGCCGTTCCAACTCGCCGGCCGGGTATATGCATTGGGAAAACGCCACCAAACCCAACTCTGGATTGCAATCGCAGCCAAGGTTGCGATGGCGGCAGTCCATACGATGGTGAGGAGCAGGGGAGGAAGCTTGGCCAGCCGGAGCCCCTCCCGCATTCCACACAGTGAGGGGAGCACAACAAGGAACGCCTGAACGATTAGGGGAAACATCACGCGGTAAAACATCAGAGCAAACACCGCGGCGTTGTTCTCGAAGTCGCGCGCGCGGTGAAGAAACAGCGAGTTCCCAAGATACCGTGGCGCGTCTGGGAGTTCCGCGAATAACAACATGAGACAAAACGTGGCGCCGTTGACCTGAGCGGCGCCACGTGACAGGGACCCGAGTACGAAACCACTGGTCCACGACCAGCAAATCAGCGTGACGTAGGACATGAAGACACCCGCGCCGATGCGGGGAAAATCATGCCGGAACACGGCATTGCCAAGGAAAGCCCAGTCCCAGTTATTCGCGTACAGCCATATATAAATGGCGCTCCCGTCGGCCGTATGTTTGGAAACCAGACTGAGCAGCATCCCGAGTGGAATAACGATTCCCACCAGGGCCAGCCAGGGTCGCCAGTCTTTCCACAATTCTGTCTGCCGCCGGACGACCAATCCAATCACGCCGCACAACGCTCGCGCGCCAGTCTCGCCGGACTCGGTGAGATCCCCGCACACCGCTTCGCGTTCGTCAGGCTCCAGCATTCGGGACAAAGTGTCCATCAACGCCCAACAGATTCCGGTCATGATAAACGGACTGCGACGTGGTTCGGTTCCCATGAAACACCGCGGGTCACGCGTGTCACTGCATTGTAAAAATGGCCCGCCGCTTGGATACCATTCCCGGTAACGCGCACCATGCGCTTGGGCCGGCCGCCTCGTTTCGGCGTAGGATCTCCCATCCGAGTCTTAATGAAGCCCTTCGCTTCCAAACGGTCCAAGGTCGTATAGAGCGCTCCGATGGAGCAAGGGCGCCCGGTTGCGTCCTCGATCTCTCGCCGGATGGCAACCCCGTAAGCGTCTTCGCCCAAACGTTTGGCTGCCGTGAGGATCAGGTACTCGAAGTCGCCGAGCATAATTACTATCACATTGTGATTCTAATTAGGA
>JBBQUE010000858.1:0-1518 GCA_038212805.1 Bryobacterales bacterium
ACCTGTACCAATCGGCCGGAACGGTGCCGGTGAACGTGCGTGAGTTGGGCGTGGATTTCGCCACCGGCGGCAGCGTCAAGTGGCTCTGTGGAGGTCCCGGCGCGGGCTATCTCTACGTCCGGCGCGATTTATGGCCGGATCTGCAGCCCCGGATGACCGGTTGGATGGCGCACGAACGGCCCTTTGGATTTGAACCCGGGGCCATGGAGTTCGCCGGCGATGCGTTCCGGTTCCTGAACGGCACGCCCAATATCCCCGGCATGTACGCCGCCATGTCTGGCTATGAGATTGTGAACGAGATCGGGGTAGAGGCGATTCGCGAAAAGTCGGTCCGGCAAACCCAGCGTCTGCTGGAACTCGCGGCCGAGGCTGGCTTTCGAGCGCACTGCCCCCTCAATCCCGCCCAGCGCGGAGGCACCGTCACGCTGGACGTGCCCAACGGGTATGCCGTGGCGAAGGAGCTGCGGCGCCGCGATTTTCTGCTGGATTACCGTCCCGGCGCTGGCATCAGAATGGCCCCGCACTTCTATACCAAGGATGAGGAGTTAGACCTGGTGATTCGAGAGATCTCCGCGGTGGGACAGACGTTTTCGTCTGTCAGCGGCTGACAAGTCCAAAGAAAATTGCCATGGAAGAAAGCCGGGTAGAAGCTCAGCACGAAGCAGACCGCATTCGCATATTACGGGAAGCCCTGGCATCCAGTGACGTAGCGGCCGTGTTGTCGCTGACCGAAGAACAGCAGCTCCGGTTCTCGGCCTGGGCGGATACCCAACTGGCCAACCTGGCCAAGCAATTCGATGTAGACACCACCGCATCCCAAAAGCGCATGTCGTGGGGAATGCGCATCGCGTCCACGCTGGGCGGGCTGGCGTTGTGCGCGGCCGTCGTACTGTTCTTCCTCCGGTACTGGGGCTATCTGGATACGCCAGCGCAAATCGGAATTCTGGTGGCAACCCCGCTGTGTGCGCTGGCCGGAGCCGAATTCGCGGCGCGCCGGGAACGGACCCTCTACTTCGCGGGACTCTTGTCGCTGGTATCGCTCGCCAGTTTCATGATGAACCTGATAGTGGTGGCCGACATTTTCAACATGGTGCGGACGGACCGCGCGCTGTTGGCATGGGGCTTGTTCTCCCTGGCGCTCGCTTATCGCTATGGATTGCGTTTGATGCTGGCGGCTGGATTGCTGCTGCTGAGCACGTATGCGGCCGCTGAATTCCTGGCGCAAAGTGGCTATGGATGGGGACAGTGGAACACCCGCCCGGAGCTTCTGGCGCTTCTCGGCGTTGCGGTATTCCTGGCGCCGCTACCATGGCGGCACGCGCGCAATCCAGACTTCCCCTCCGTATACCGGTTGATCGGCGCGCTCACCGCATTCCTCGCGTTGTTGGCGCTGGCCTCCTGGGGCGGATTCAGCTATTTCCCCTGGAAGAAGGACACCATCGAAAAGCTGTATGCAGGCGTGGGGCTGGCGCTCGCGGGGAATGCCATCTGGTGGGGCATCCGCCGGAATTGGATCGG
>JBBQUE010000859.1:0-1514 GCA_038212805.1 Bryobacterales bacterium
TACGCCCAGAGCCAGCCGGAAATCGTGATTGCCATGCTGCGGGAGTTTTCGAATCCGGTCTATCAAGTGGACATTCTGAAGGTGGAATTTCCGGTGAACGCCGCGTTCGTGCAAGGGAACAAGTCGTGCACTGGGCAGACCGCCTTCTCCCGTGAAGAAGCGCTCGCGATCCATCGCGAAGCCGATGCCGCCGCTTCCCTGCCCTACATTTTCCTGAGCGCGGGCGTCAGCAGTGAGCAGTTCGCCAATCAGTTGGAGCTGGCCGCTGCCGCTGAATCGCGCTATTCCGGCGTGCTTTGCGGGCGCGCCACCTGGCAGGATGGTGCAGTTGCCTTTGCGCGCGGCGGCCTGGGCGCTTTAGAAGCATGGCTGGCAACGGAAGGCACGCGCAAGATCTGCGCCGTGAACCAAGCCGTCCAGCCCGCGAAATCATGGTTGGGGGTTCAATGAGCGGCAAGCCGAAGCGGTTGCGCAGTGAGATCTGGTTTAACGATATGACTGAGCCGGGCGAGACAGCGGTCTACCTGGAGCGTTTCCATAACTATGGCATCACCCGCCAGGAACTGCAGGCCGGGCGGCCTATCATCGGAATCGCCCAGACCGGCGGCGATCTCACCCCCTGTAACCGGATCCACCAATCCCTGGTAGCGCGCGTGAAGGATGGCATTCGCGACGCGGGCGGCATCGCGTTTGAATTTCCGGTGCACCCCATCCAGGAGAGTTGCCGGCGTCCCACCGCGGCGCTGGATCGCAATCTGGCCTATTTGGGTTTGGTGGAGATTCTGTGCGGCTACCCGCTGGATGGCGTGGTGTTGATGACGGGCTGCGACAAAACCACGCCCGCATGCTTAATGGCGGCAGCAACGGTGAACATGCCGGCCATCGCGCTCTCGGGCGGGCCGATGCTGGATTCGTATGTGGATGGCAAGCTGGCCGGGTCCGGTATGGCTTTGTGGGAGGCCCGTCGCAAGTTGAGCGGCGGCGAGATTACGGAATCGGAACTGCTGGACCGGGTGTGCTCGGTTACCTCGGTGCCGAGCGCGGGCCACTGCAATTCCATGGGCACGGCGCTCTCCATGAATTCGCTGGCGGAAGCGTTGGGTATGTCGCTGCCCGGGAGCGCGGCGATTCCCGCGCCCTATAGCGAACGGGCCAAGATGGCCTTTGAGACTGGCCTGCGTATTGTGGGGATGGTGCACGAAGATCTGACGCCGGAGCGGATTCTGACCCGTGAGGCGTTCGACAACGCGATCATGGTGTGCTCCGCCATCGGTGGCTCCACGAACTGCCCCCCGCACTTGAATGCCATTGCGCGGCATATCGGGGTGCCGCTCGATATCCAGGATTGGGAGACCGTGGGGCACGAGATTCCGCTGCTGGTAAACGTACAGCCGGCGGGCGAATACCTGGGTGAAGCCTTCCATCGCGCCGGCGGAGTTCCAGGCGTTTTCAGCGAACTGTTGAAGGCCGGCAAGGTGCACGAGGAGGCGCTGACGGCCACCGGGAAAACCGTG
>JBBQUE010000860.1:0-1512 GCA_038212805.1 Bryobacterales bacterium
CGGGGGGCGGCTGGATCCATAAACTGTCCACGGCAGGTCTGGCGGGCGGCGCGAAGCGATCAAAAATCACAATGTTGGCGGTGGATTGAGCCTGGTACTGCGCCGTGGGCAGGAAGGTGGTCTTCACATTGGGAATGGCGCCAAATACCGGGCGCAGTAGATTGGGCTCATCGGAATAAACCATGGCCTGGATCAGCGGACGCGCAGGCACTTCCAGCACCGCGCGGTCGTCCAGGCTGAACGGTTCGCGCACCATTAACCGGGCTTCCAGCCAACCGGCCGCGCGCGTTGTGTACTGGAAGGTGGCGGATTCTTCCGCACCCGGGGCCAGCGTGAACCGGCGGCTTCCAATGGGCGCGCCGCCAAAACCCAATACCAACGGAACAGATCGCGGGGTGTTGCCATAGTTCCGCACGGCCACAAAAATATCCCAGGTATCCGGCTTAGTAACGGATCGATGCAGACTGAGCTTCCGGATGCCGCTGTTTTCCGTGGGGACGTTCTCCGGGATTACGCGCAAATTGGAGGTGATCTGAGCTGGCGCGCTGGCGTCGTTCAGCATGCGGCCCGCACCCACGAATACGATATCGCCCGCCCGCTGCGCGCGCAGCTTTTGGGACTGTTCCGCAAAATTCAGCGCCTGTTCTAGGTTCAGAATCGCACCGGCCGGCTGAGTTTGATCGATAGCCCGCTCCACGATACGGCGGTCGGATTCGAATTGGGTGACCGGGGTAGCCAGGGCGTCGGCGCGTACCAGCATCACACGGTCCTGCGCCGGCAGTGATTTCAGATAAGCCCGGGCACTGGCGCGAGCCTGATCGATCAGGCGTCCGCGCGCCATCTGGGAGGACATCCAGGCCGAGGTATCCATGACCAAGACGTGATCGCTGCCAGAGCGGGCGCGCGCACCAAGCCGTAATTGTGCGATCGCCAGGAGCAGTAAGAGCAAGCTGATGATCTGAAGGAGTAACGACCACGGCTGTTGCAGCTGACGGCGATGTTTGTACTGCGGCGCTTTGTCCACCACCGTGAAGAAGCGCAGGCTGGCCACGGCGTGCTTTTTCTTGACCCGGTCAAGCAAATACAGGGCGACGACTCCGCTGGAGAGCAGCCCGAAAAGCGCCAGGAACTCGGGCAGGCTCAGGTTGAAAAGAAACATTCGCGTTTACTGGATGCCGCCGGCACGAACCATGGCCCCGAACATCGCCTCCTCGATTGTAGTGTTAGTGGAAAAGCCTACATACTTGCCGCCGGTGCGCAGTCCCACGCGTTGGATCTTGGTCGCATATTCGTCAAACGCGGTGGTGTAGGCATCGCGCGCCGTCTGATCGAAGGTAACCTCCAGCTTTTCGTCCGTCTCGGCATCGTGCAAATCCAGTTGGCCATCCCAGGGGGGCACGCGGTCCTCTTCCGCCCAAAGGTGGATTAGTTGCAATTCGTGGCCAAAGTCGGAGAAAAACTGGAGGGGCTTTTCGGGATCGGCATCGTCCAGAAAGTCGGAGATTATGATCA
>JBBQUE010000861.1:0-1510 GCA_038212805.1 Bryobacterales bacterium
GGTGATTTTCGATCAATCGCCAATGGGGTCCACCCGCACCCGGCTGGGGTGGTTCGCGCTTGTCATGTTCGTGCTGTGTTTTACGCTGGCGCCGATACGGAACGGCGGTTAAACCAGGCGCTGCTCTCGGGCCGGAAAAGCAGATACACGGCGTAAATCCGCAGCGCCAAAAACACGACCCAAGACGCCGCAGTCGCCACTGAGGCCGGGGATGATCCGACGCCGCCGAGTTTTGGAAGAAAGATGACGAAGTTGATCGCTGTCCAGGCGGTGATCACTACAATCGCCAGACGGGCCCAGTTCTTTCCGGACCACATCAGCAGGATTAACGCGACCCAAACTGCGACAAACACCAGCGCGAGCAGACCCGCAAAGTTTCCTATCATGCGGCTCACCCCCACCAGCGACCAAATATACATCGTGCTCACCAGGCTGAGCGCCACGGCGGCCAGCAAAATGGTTCTCGCAGTGTGCACCGCCGCGGGACGGGCAACAACCGTCGTTTGGATAGGGGTACCGCACGCCGGGCAAAACGTCTGGCCCGCTGGAGTGGGAGAGGCGCAACTCGAGCAGTACATCCTTGCGGAATTGTACCAGTGCCAGGTGGGTCGGGTACAATGGCGGTCAATGAAAGCGATTACCGGTTTCCTGCTGTTCACCGCCGCGGCTCTGCTCGCCCAACCACAGCGGCCCGTTGAAGAGTTTAAGACCAAGGCGGGCATGGTGAAAATCACACCGATCAGGCATGCCAGCTTGATGATTGAGGCTGGAGGGAAAGTGATTCAAGTCGATCCGTGGAGCCAAGGAAACTACGAAGGGCTTCCGAAAGCGGACCTGATCCTGCTTACCGATATTCACCCCGACCACATGGACGCGCCACAAATCGCGAAGCTGAAATCGGATACCACGACGATCATCGCTCCGGCGGCCGTTGCGAAAACCATCACGGAAGCGAAGGTGATCTCGAATGGCGAAAAGACTACCTGGGATAAGTGGAGCATCGAAGCCATCCCGATGTATAACCTGACGCGCGGTCCATCGGAAGGCAAACTGTATCACGACAAGGGACGCGGCAATGGTTATGTGCTCACCTATGGCGGCCTGCGCATTTACATCGCGGGAGATACGGAAGGGATTGCCGAAATGCGCGCGTTGAAGAATATTGACGTGGCGTTCGTACCGATGAATCTGCCGTATACGATGACTCCGCAAGAAGCAGCCGATGCCGTGCGCGCATTCCATCCGAAAGTTGTGTACCCGTATCACTATCGCGACAGTGACCCCAAAGCGTTTCAGACTGCCCTGGCCGGAACCGGAATCGATGTGAGGCTGCTCAATTGGTATTACTGATCGCATTTTTCATGTTCGCCGACCCGGTTCCTCGCTACGAAGTGAAACGGGCTTCGGGTCCGATTGCGGTTGATGGCAAACTCGATGAAGCCGCGTGGAAGAACGCCGCAACCATCGTCTTTCAATTTCCCTGGGACAAGCAAACCGGCGCCAAGCAGAA
>JBBQUE010000862.1:0-1505 GCA_038212805.1 Bryobacterales bacterium
CTGGCAGGTCTTTCGCGGCGGCGGCGGGGATGCAAATGGCCCCGTGGCAATCGGCGTAAATCAGGTCGCCCGATTGTATCTTCAGGCCCAGGATTTCAACCGGCTGGCCGAAATCCACAATGTGGACGTAGGCGTGGGAAACACAGGTGGACCGCGCAAAGGCGGGGAATGGCATGGCTTCCAAGGCGGGCAGATCGCGAACTGAGCCGTTGGTAACCAGGCCAACGCAGCCCAGGGCACGCAGCACCTGGCAGTGCATCTCACCGGCCACTGCGCCCGAACCCGGCGGATCTTCCAGATCTTCCAGAACCGCTAAGCGTGGACCGGGGCCGGAAGCCAGATAATCCCACCAGTCCGTTCTATCGGGGTAGGCTGTACCCACCATCGGCGGATCGGAGGCGCGAAAGCGCGCGGTGACGGCAAATCCCAGAGCGGAGAGCGAATTTCCGCCTAGAGACCGCAGGCCCGGCTGGGTGGTACCCTCGTTTCTTAGCCGAAGTCCAAAGGCTTCGAGAGCATTGGCAATCCGGCAGGTATCGAACTGGCGGATGGCCTCCCGTGTTTCTCGGGTTATCGCCAGGGGCTCAGACATAGATGCCTTTCACGTTACCAACGTGACAGGATTGAGGGGACCCCTTGGAGTGGGGATTTCCGGCCATGCGGAGGGGGAGTACTGGGAGGAACTTCCCGGTTTGGCGAATGTTCTGTATGCGCGGTTTTTCGGGCTGTCACTCGATTGTAAGTATTGGATGAGAAACTGGGATACAGCTAAGGAAAGGAATACAAATGACAAAACGACACATTCTCTACAGCTTCGTCGCTGCAGGCGTATTTACGCTGGGCACGGGCGCGTATGCAGCCACCTTGATCAACGCGGCCGGCGCCACCTTCCCGGCGGCGATTTACGGTAAGTGGTTCGATGAATTCAAGAAAGCCAATCCGGACTCGCAGATCAACTATCAGGCCATCGGTTCGGGCGGCGGCATCCGCCAGTTGACGGCGGGCACGGTGGATTTCGGCGCCAGCGACAAGCCGATGGACGACGCCGCCATCGCTAAGATCACGGCGTTTCACACGCTGCACTTCCCGACGGTTCTGGGCGGCGTGGTTCCCACCTACAACCTGGAAGGCGTGACGAAAGATTTGAACTTCACCGGTCCGGTTCTGGCCGACATTTTCCTGGGCAAGATCACCAAGTGGAACGATGCCGCGCTGATGAAGATCAATGCGGGCGTGAAGCTTCCGGCCGCCGACATCACCGTCGTCCACCGTTCGGATGGAAGCGGCACCACGTTTGTTTTCACCGACTATCTCTCCATCGTCAGCCCGGATTGGAAAGCCAAGATCGGCAAGGGCGATACCGTGAACTGGCCGGTGGGCTTGGGCGCCAAGGGGACCGAGGGCGTGGCGGGCCAAGTGAAGAATACGCCGAATTCCATCGGCTACGTGGAACTGTTCTACGCGGTACAAAACAAGATGGGTTATGGCGCGGTGCAGAACAAAGC